>NZ_JAKJJX010000065.1:0-1380 GCF_022320765.1 Clostridium sp. YIM B02569
CTATAATAGTGCATTTTTACTTGAATAATTTTACAGTTAAATAAAAAAGCCGATTCCTAAACTATTTTTAATAACTCAAAAATTTTTTCTATCGGCGTACCGCTTGCGGCAGCTTTGTAAATATATATTACTTTAGACTTTTCTAAATTTTTCTTAGCAGCTCTATATCCAGTATTAAAGTGAAGAGAATCATTACAGTATATTTTGCAATAAGTATAATTTATTAACATTATTACTAGATATCTATTTATGCTTTTATCACTTCTTACTTGATATCCATCGAGTCCTAAGTAAGTTTTGCAATCTCTAAAAAATGGTTCAATCGCCCAACGGTCGGTATATTGAGTTAAGATCTCTAACGGACCTAATAATTTTTCTAAGGAAATAAAAGTTTTTAATGCTCCATCTTTTTGAAAAGCATCTTTAGGATAACTTAAAACAATAGACACATTTTTTCTATCTTTTAAGTTGCCAACATAATTGTAAATATAGTATTGCTTGTCTTTGACGGTGACGAGGTCAAAGTCTTCAATATTTAATAATGTAGCAAACTTATGAAGTTTTATTCCTAGTCTTTCATGGTCTTTTGGAAAAATAACTCTATTAGTTTTTAAAGCACCAATATAACTATATCCAGCTTTTTCAGAAGCATTAAAAATATCCTTACAACTATACCAACTATCAGCTAACACATAGCCCTTATTTTCAGGCTTTGGAAGTGTTACAATTAATTTTTTAGTTAATTCTATTTTACTCATAGATTCTTTATCATAGATATCAATTGAGTATGGTAGCACTAATCCGTTACACGATAGTAAAGAAACTACTATTTGATGACCATATACATTCTTACCTTTTAAGTGAGAATTATGAAATGAACACTTTTCAATTGGATTTTTAGCCTTTGACGAGGGCTTTGTCTTTTCAGAAATAGTATCATCAATAATAAAGTATATTGGCTGTCTGGATTCTCTTGATTTAGCCCAAATAAGTTCTATGATATATGCTTTTAATGCTCTTTCTAAAAGTTTTTCATCCCAATTACTATTTGAAAGAAATCTAGTAATACTAGTTCGATGCTTTGAAGGAACAAGCTCCGCTATGTCGGAAATTTTACCATTATAACCTTTTGATATCATAGCATTCATCATATTTTCTAAATGTCTTAATTGAGGCTTAGTTAAGTAAAAATCAAAATTTAAATGTTTAAAAAATTTGTATATTAATAGCTCATCTGATATAATTGTGTTCTGAAACATTTATGTATAGCTCCTTGCTGTCATTGTTGTGTGGTAACTCAATTATAACAAGGATTTATCATAAATGTTTTTTTATTTTATTCAGTTGTAAAATTATTCAAGCATTTTTGCACTATTATAG
>NZ_JAKJJX010000066.1:0-1323 GCF_022320765.1 Clostridium sp. YIM B02569
AAAGATAGTTAACAAGGGCGCATGGTGAATGCCTTGGCACTAGGAGCCGATGAAGGACGGGACTAACACCGATATGCTTCGGGGAGCTGTACGTAAGCTATGATCCGGAGATTTCCGAATGGGGCAACCCAGCAGTTTTAATCAACTGTTACCACTAGATGAATTCATAGTCTAGTTGGAGGTAAACGCTGTGAACTGAAACATTTCATTAGCAGCAGGAATATAAAGAAATTTCGATTCCCTAAGTAGCGGCGAGCGAACGGGGAACAGCCCAAACCAAAGTGCTTGCACTTTGGGGTTGTAGGACTGAACATTTGAGTTACCAAAGAACTTGATAGTCGAAGGATTTGGGAAAATCCGCCATAGATGGTGATAGCCCAGTAGATTAAATCAAATTCTCTCAGTTCAGGATCCTGAGTACGGCGGAACACGTGAAATTCCGTCGGAATCCGGGAGGACCATCTCCCAAGGCTAAATACTACCTAGTGACCGATAGTGAACCAGTACCGTGAGGGAAAGGTGAAAAGCACCCCGGGAGGGGAGTGAAATAGTTCCTGAAACCATGTGCCTACAATAAGTCAGAGCGCGTTAATGCGTGATGGCGTGCCTTTTGTAGAATGAACCGGCGAGTTATGATCCCGTGCAAGGTTAAGACTAAAAAGTCGGAGCCGTAGCGAAAGCGAGTCTGAAATGGGCGTTTTGAGTACGAGGTTATAGACCCGAAACCAGGTGACCTATCCATGTCCAGGTTGAAGGTGCGGTAAAACGCACTGGAGGACCGAACCCGTGTAAGTTGAAAATTGCTGGGATGAGGTGTGGATAGCGGTGAAATTCCAAACGAACTTGGAGATAGCTGGTTCTCTCCGAAATAGCTTTAGGGCTAGCCTCGGAATTAGGATCATGGAGGTAGAGCACTATTTGGACTAGGGGCCCGTCTTGGGTTACTGAATTCAGATAAACTCCGAATGCCATTGATTCATATCCGGGAGTCAGACGATGAGTGATAAGATCCACCGTCGAAAGGGGAACAGCCCAGACCATCAGTTAAGGTCCCTAAATGTATGCTAAGTGGAAAAGGATGTGGAGTTGCATAGACAACTAGGATGTTGGCTCAGAAGCAGCCACCATTTAAAGAGTGCGTAATAGCTCACTAGTCGAGTGATCCTGCGCCGAAAATGTACCGGGGCTAAGCATACTACCGAAACCATGGATGCGACCATTAGGTCGCGTGATAGGAGAGCGTTCTAAGGGCGGTGAAGCAAGATCGTGAGGACTTGTGGAGCGCTTAGAAGTGAGAATGCCGGTATGAGTAGCGAAAGATAG
>NZ_JAKJJX010000067.1:0-1272 GCF_022320765.1 Clostridium sp. YIM B02569
ACTATAATAGTGCAGTTTTGCTTGAATAATTTTACAGTTGAATAAAAAAACAGATTATTAAGCTATTTTTAATTACTCAAAAATTTTTTCTATCGGCGTACCGCTTGCGGCAGCTTTGTAAATATATATTACTTTGGAATTCTCTAAATTTTTTTAGCAACTTTATATCCAGTATTAAAGTAAAGAAAATCAGTACAGTATATTTTGCAATAAGTATAATTTACTAACATTATGATTAGATATATATTAATGCTTTTCCCACTTCTTACTTGATATCCATCTAGTCCTAAGTACGTTTTGCAATCTCTAAAAAATGGTTCAATTGCCCATCGGTCAGTATATTGAGTTAAAATATCTAACTGTGCTAATGATTTCTCTAAAGAAATAAAAGTTTTCAATGCTCCATCTTTTTGGAAATCATCTTTAGGATAACTTAAAACAGCAGAAACAATCTTTCTATCTTTTAAGTTGCCAACATAATTGTAAATGTGGTATTCCTTATCTTTGACGGTGACGAGGTCAAAGTCTTCAATCTTTAATAATGTAGCAAACTTATGAAGTTTTATCCTAGTCTTTCATGGCCATACGGAAAAATAACCTTATTAGTTTTTAAAGCACCAATATAGCTATAGCCAGCTTTTTCAGAAACATTAAAAATATCCTTACAACTATCTGCTAACACATAGTCTTTATTTTCAGGCTTTGGAAGTGTTGTAATTAATTTTTGAGTTATCTTTATCATAGATATCAATTGAGTATGGCAGCACTAATCCGTCACACAATAGTAAAGAAACTACCATTTGATGACCATATACATTCTTACCTTTTAAATGAGAATTATGAAACGAATACTTTTCAATTGGATTTTTAGCCTTTGACGATGGCTTTGTCTTTTCAGAAATAGTGTCATAAATGATAAAGTATATTGGCTGTTTGGATTCTCTTGATTTAGCCCAAATAAGTTCTATGATATATGCTTTTAATGCTCTTTCTAAAAGTTTTTCATTCCAATTACTATTTGAAAAAAATCTAGTAATACTAGTTCGATGTTTCGAATGAGCAAGCTCCGCTATGTCAGAAATTTTACAGTTATAAACTTTTGATATCATAGCATTCATTATATTTTCTAGATGTTTTAATTGAGGCTTAGTTAAGTAAAAATCAAAATTTAGTTGTTTTAAAAAATTGTATATTGATAACTCATCTGATATAATTGTGTTCTGAAACATTTATGTATAGCTCCTTGCTGTCATTGTTGTGTGGTAACTCAAT
>NZ_JAKJJX010000068.1:0-1200 GCF_022320765.1 Clostridium sp. YIM B02569
CATATGGTCGACCTGCAGGCGGCCGCGAATTCACTAGTGTATCCAAGATTGGTTAAGCGACTAAGCGTACACGGTGGATGCCCTGGCAGTCAGAGGCGATGAAGGACGTGCTAATCTGCGATAAGCGTCGGTAAGGTGATATGAACCGTTATAACCGGCGATTTCCGAATGGGGAAACCCAGTGTGATTCGTCACACTATCATTAACTGAATCCATAGGTTAATGAGGCGAACCGGGGGAACTGAAACATCTAAGTACCCCGAGGAAAAGAAATCAACCGAGATTCCCCCAGTAGCGGCGAGCGAACGGGGAGCAGCCCAGAGCCTGAATCAGTGTGTGTGTTAGTGGAAGCGTCTGGAAAGGCGCGCGATACAGGGTGACAGCCCCGTACACAAAAATGCACATGCTGTGAGCTCGATGAGTAGGGCGGGACACGTGGTATCCTGTCTGAATATGGGGGGACCATCCTCCAAGGCTAAATACTCCTGACTGACCGATAGTGAACCAGTACCGTGAGGGAAAGGCGAAAAGAACCCCGGCGAGGGGAGTGAAAAAGAACCTGAAACCGTGTACGTACAAGCAGTGGGAGCACGCTTAGGCGTGTGACTGCGTACCTTTTGTATAATGGGTCAGCGACTTATATTCTGTAGCAAGGTTAACCGAATAGGGGAGCCGAAGGGAAACCGAGTCTTAACTGGGCGTTAAGTTGCAGGGTATAGACCCGAAACCCGGTGATCTAGCCATGGGCAGGTTGAAGGTTGGGTAACACTAACTGGAGGACCGAACCGACTAATGTTGAAAAATTAGCGGATGACTTGTGGCTGGGGGTGAAAGGCCAATCAAACCGGGAGATAGCTGGTTCTCCCCGAAAGCTATTTAGGTAGCGCCTCGTGAATTCATCTCCGGGGGTAGAGCACTGTTTCGGCAAGGGGGTCATCCCGACTTACCAACCCGATGCAAACTGCGAATACCGGAGAATGTTATCACGGGAGACACACGGCGGGTGCTAACGTCCGTCGTGAAGAGGGAAACAACCCAGACCGCCAGCTAAGGTCCCAAAGTCATGGTTAAGTGGGAAACGATGTGGGAAGGCCCAGACAGCCAGGATGTTGGCTTAGAAGCAGCCATCATTTAAAGAAAGCGTAATAGCTCACTGGTCGAGTCGGCCTGCGCGGAAGATGTAACGGGGCTAAACCATGC
>NZ_JAKJJX010000069.1:0-1195 GCF_022320765.1 Clostridium sp. YIM B02569
AAGGGTTGCGCTCGTTGCGGGACTTAACCCAACATCTCACGACACGAGCTGACGACAACCATGCACCACCTGTATCCATGTCCCCGAAGGGAACGTCTAATCTCTTAGATTTGCATAGTATGTCAAGACCTGGTAAGGTTCTTCGCGTAGCTTCGAATTAAACCACATGCTCCACCGCTTGTGCGGGCCCCCGTCAATTCCTTTGAGTTTCAGCCTTGCGGCCGTACTCCCCAGGCGGAATGCTTAATGCGTTAGCTGCAGCACTGAAGGGCGGAAACCCTCCAACACTTAGCATTCATCGTTTACGGTATGGACTACCAGGGTATCTAATCCTGTTTGCTACCCATACTTTCGAGCCTCAGCGTCAGTTACAGACCAGACAGCCGCCTTCGCCACTGGTGTTCTTCCATATATCTACGCATTTCACCGCTACACATGGAGTTCCACTGTCCTCTTCTGCACTCAAGTTTCCCAGTTTCCGATGCACTTCTTCGGTTGAGCCGAAGGCTTTCACATCAGACTTAAAAAACCGCCTGCGCTCGCTTTACGCCCAATAAATCCGGACAACGCTTGCCACCTACGTATTACCGCGGCTGCTGGCACGTAGTTAGCCGTGGCTTTCTGGTTAAATACCGTCAATACCTGAACAGTTACTCTCAGATATGTTCTTCTTTAACAACAGAGTTTTACGAGCCGAAACCCTTCTTCACTCACGCGGCGTTGCTCCATCAGACTTTCGTCCATTGTGGAAGATTCCCTACTGCTGCCTCCCGTAGGAGTTTGGGCCGTGTCTCAGTCCCAATGTGGCCGATTACCCTCTCAGGTCGGCTACGTATCATTGCCATGGTGAGCCGTTACCCCACCATCTAGCTAATACGCCGCGGGACCATCCAAAAGTGATAGCCGAAGCCATCTTTCAAGCTCGGACCATGCGGTCCAAGTTGTTATGCGGTATTAGCATCTGTTTCCAGGTGTTATCCCCCGCTTCTGGGCAGGTTTCCCACGTGTTACTCACCAGTTCGCCACTCACTCAAATGTAAATCATGATGCAAGCACCGGTCAAACACAAAGTGTGTTTGATTCTTGGTACGGATGTCCGAGGTCTATTCCTGCTTCCTTTTCACGGTCTCCAGGCATGAACTGAATGCTTCATACAAAGCACCATTCTAACCTTAATCAGGTTCTCAACGTTACG
>NZ_JAKJJX010000071.1:0-1034 GCF_022320765.1 Clostridium sp. YIM B02569
GCAGTTCAAATCTTTGGTGGATATGGTTACACTAAAGAATACCCAGTAGAAAGAATGATGAGAGATGCTAAAATATGCGAAATCTACGAAGGAACTTCAGAAGTTCAAAAGATGGTTATCGCAGGAAGCATTTTAAGATAGGAGGACTTTTAGAATGAATATAGTAGTTTGTGTAAAACAAGTTCCAGATACTACAGCAGTAAAAATTGATCCTAAAACTGGTACATTAATAAGAGATGGTGTTCCATCAATAATGAATCCAGAGGATAAACACGCTTTAGAAGGTGCATTACAATTAAAAGAAAAAGTTGGAGGAAAAGTTACTGTAATAAGTATGGGACTTCCAATGGCTAAAGCGGTTTTAAGAGAAGCATTATGTATGGGAGCTGATGAAGCTGTCCTATTAACAGATAGAGCACTTGGAGGAGCAGATACTTTAGCAACTTCAAAGGCACTTGCAGGAGTAATAGCTAAGTTAGATTATGATTTAGTATTTGCTGGAAGACAAGCAATTGATGGAGATACTGCACAAGTAGGACCAGAAATAGCAGAACATTTAAACATTCCTCAAGTAACTTACGTTCAAGATGTTAAAGTTGAAGGAAATATATTAATAGTAAATAGAGCATTAGAGGATGGACATCAAGTAGTAGAAGTTAAAACTCCATGTCTATTAACTGCAATCGAAGAATTAAATGAAACTAGATATATGAATGTTGTAGATATATTCGAAACTTCAGATGATGAAATCAAAGTTATGAGCGCAGCTGATATAGATGTAGATGTAGCTGAATTAGGGCTTAAAGGCTCACCTACAAAGGTTAAGAAGTCAATGACTAAGGAAGTTAAAGGTGCAGGAGAAATCGTAAGAGAAGCACCTAAAAATGCAGCATACTATGTTGTAGGAAAATTAAAAGAAAAACACTACATCTAAGATAATAGGAGGGTAATTTATTATGAATATAGCAGATTACAAAGGCGTTTGGGTCTTTGCTGAACAAAGAGAAGGCGAATTACAAAAAGTATCTTTAGAA
>NZ_JAKJJX010000007.1:0-195655 GCF_022320765.1 Clostridium sp. YIM B02569
TTTATCTGTTATATTAGAAATAAGCGTTGGTGATGCATCCATTCCATAAATATCATTAATTTGAGTTGCTATATCTCTTGTGGTCATTCCTTTTGCATACATTCCAATCACAGCACTTTCTAGGTGTGATACATCAGTTTGATGTTTCTTAACTATCGCCGGCTCAAATGAGCCTTCGCGGTCTCTTGGAACATCTAAATCAAATAGTCCTAAATTTGATTTCATAGTCTTTGTACTTTTTCCATTTCTACTATTTGAAGTGTTTTTATTTTCATAATCATGTTTAGCATATCCTAAGTGACTTTCCATCTCCGATTCCAGCATTTGCTGAAGTACCCCTCCAAATAAATCCTTTAATGTATTTTGTATATCTTCAGTCGTTTTTATATCAGAGTTACTCAAAATTAATTTTACTAATTCATCTCTAGATAAAGACATAGCCTGTGCTCCCTTCATTTGATAATTTATTATATCATTCTAATGAAGTTTACACAGACTATTTTACACTCTCTAAAATATATTTTTAAATTTTTAGTAATTCATAATTTCAAAAGTTAAAAATAAACATCTGAAAATTCTATTCTTATGCGTTCATCCTTATTTTTAATATTTCTATTATATATCGTATTTTCCTTAGCTACTGCTCCAGCTGGAAGCATCACAGTAAACTTGCTCCCTTTTCCATATTCACTTTCAACATTTATACTGCCACCATGTAATAGAGCAATAGATTTAACTAGACTCAATCCAATACCAGTACCTTCCGCATTTCTAGACAAAGATTTATCCGCTTGTTCAAATCTATCAAATATAATATCCATTTTTTTCTCTTCAATACCAATCCCATTATCCTCTACTGATATTTCAACCCATTCATTCATATCCTTAACATTTACAAATATTTCACCATTATCATTTGAAAATTTTGTAGCATTCGAAATAAGGTTTAGCATTATTCTCTCGATTTTTTCTGGATCACACGCAATAATCTTCTCTTCCGTATCCGTGTCAAAAATAATATTTAAGCCTTTAATTTTAACAAAACTTGTTACTGACATAACTATTTCTTCTACGACATTAACTATATTCACATTTAATAGGTTAAGTTGAAAAAATCCTGCTTCTATTTTTGATGAGTCCACTATATTGTTAATAAGCTTTGATAACCTATAGGTATTTAGCTTTATTGATTTAAAATATCTAATAAATATATCCTTTTTATTTATTATTGAATCATCCATATAATACATTTCTAATAACTGAGCCGTTGCCGAAATTACGTTTAATGGAGTTTTAAGTTCGTGAGATATATTAACTAATAACTCTTCCTGCTTTTTTAATGTATTTTCCATGATTTTATTCGTCTTTATTTCAGCAGTAACATCCATTTCTAATAATTTATTTTGTTCTTCTAGCATTTTTTCTAATTTTTTTCTTTCTGTGATATCCCTGCTGAATCCTGATACAGATACCAAATCCCCATTTTCATTATATGTAGGAACTAAATAATCCTCTATCCAGACATAATGCCCATCTTTATGCTTAAATCTTAGACAAAAATCTTTGGAAAAATCAGTGTTTTTATCCACTCTAGATTGCATAATATTGGTATCCTCAGGATGAACGATTTCGAATACAAAATGAGGGTCAGTATAGTACATTTCTAGTTCATACCCTAAAGTCTCTTGCATCGAAGGGTTAACATATATAAACTTAAATTTCGGTAAAATTTGAAATATAAAAAAAACGTCCTTAGTTTTTTCACATGTTTTAATTAATTGATTGTATCTCTCTTCAATGTGAATATATTTGCTTATATCAATAAGAGACAAATATGTCCCAACTATTTTAGAATCATCATTAAAAACAGGTTTAGAGACAACCTCAAAAAGTAACTGGTTGCCATCTTCTTTTAAAACTAAGGCCTCGAGACTTTCACGTGATAATAACTCATCAAATCTATAACCTAAGAATTTATCAATATTAGTATTTAAAATTTCATTTTGCATAAATCCTAAAATTCTATAGCAATTTTTAGAAATAAATTTAATAACTCCCTCAGTATCTACTTTAATAAGTAACTCTCTACTTATTTCAAAATTATCTGAATCAACATTTAAGTTCATTTTTCTATTCTCCTGACAATATATGTATACTAAATTCAACAGCAAGAATTAAACATTTGAGAGGCTTAATTTGGATTCCTTTCATATATTTACATAATTTCTCGCTAAAAATAATTATAACATATAATCACAAAGACATCTTAATTTTTTGTTTTTACTTTGATTACAGATGAAAATTTTTACACAAATACATTTAGTAGTTATAAGTATATAATTTATGGCCCCCAGAGGTTGTAGTCGAGAGTTTACGAACGACCTGCTAATAACTTAATCTCCAAATAAAAAAAGAGCCTTGTTACAGGCTCAATATTAATATTTACTTTATTACTTGCTCGACTTTTTTCAAAAGCATTCAAATGATTTTTTTGATACATCTTTCACAGATATATACCCTAAACTTTAAACTTAGACATTTCAGCTTTTAACTTTTCTGCACTTTCTTTTGTTTGTGTAACCTGTTCTAATACTTCATTGGATTTATGACTAATTTCTGAAACTTTATTTGCTATATCTACAGTTCCACTTGCTCCTTCGCTTGTTGCTTCTGCTACTCCATCTATAGTTTTTAAAATATCATTAATTGATGCTAAAAGTTCCTCTGATGTTGAACTAAAGTCCATAACAAGGTCATCTACAAATTTTGCATCTTCGCTATACTTTCCTGCTACTTCAAGCATATTACTATAGTCTCTCTTTACATCTTTAGACACAAACTCTAAAAGATTATTTGAATTATATGAGAGATCGTTAACAGCTTCTCTAACCTTATTTGTTACTTTCTGTATTTCTGATACAGTATCTTTTGACTGTTCTGCAAGTTTTCTTACCTCTTCTGCAACTACAGAAAATCCACGCCCTGCTTCTCCAGCTCTTGCTGCTTCTATAGCTGCATTTAATGCCAATAGGTTTGTTTGTTCTGTTATCTGCATAATTGAATCAGATAGTACATTAATTTCTTCAACTACTTTTGACTTTTCTAAAGCTCTTTCAAGTCCATCTTTTGTATTTACAAATGTGTTATGAGCCATCTTTTGAGAATTTTCAATATCTTCTTTAGTTTGTTGTGCTCTTTTATTTATTTCTCCTGCTTGAATCGCTCCATCTTGTGATTTTTCAGCTATTGATTGTACTGCCTTACCTATTTCTTGAGAAGTTGCTGAAGTTTCTTCTGCTGAAGCTGAAGTTTCCTCAATAGTTGCTGAAAGTTCCTGCGTAGTTGCTGAAACATCCTCTATATTCCCATTAAGAATTTTGACTTCATTATTTACTATGTTAACAACCTCTTCTATTCTATCTGATTCTTCTACAATATTTTTAATTAATGATTTTAAGCTTACATGTATATTATCTAAGGCTTTTGCCATTGTTCCTATTTCATCTTTTCTCTTTTTAAATTCTACAGGTACTTCACTTGTGAAATCTCCACTTGATAGTATGTCCAAATAATTAACTGAAATATCTAAAGGTTTAACTATATTTCTTGTGATAATCTTAGACATCAAATATCCTACTATAATAGAAACAGCTATAGATATAAGAAAGATTAATGTTATCTTTTTATAATTCTCATTGTTTAACTCATTAATCTCATCGGCTTCTTTTACAGTATGCACGGCTAGCTCTTTTAAATTTGCTTGAAAATTGTTGGCCACATCTTTAATATCTTCATTCTTTTCTAATGCTTCCTTTTGCTTTCCCTCTAAAGCAAGTTTTAATATCTCATCCATTGCTTGTCTATATGTTGATAAATCATTTTCTATCATTGGAATCATATCTTTTTCATGCGTATCTAAATCTACCTTTTTATAGTTTTGAAAGTTATCATCAAACATTTGCGTTCTTTGTTTAATGTCCTTCATTTTTTCATTTTGTTTGTCTTTATCATCTGGATATAATATTATGTAATACATATCTGCTTCAATTGCCCTTGCCTGATTTCTATTATCATTTAACCAGTTAATTGAATTTAATTTATTATTATACATTGATTCCATATTATCATTGCTTATTTTTAGTTGAATATAACCGAAAACACCAACAAATACTGTAAAAATCAATAGTATTGAACTTAATAATTGTAATTTACTTTTTATTTTGATATTACTTAATTTCAAAATAAAATCACCTCCAAATTCATTTTCGCTATTTTTTTATACCATTACTCTCTGCAAAAATATTGTTGCACTGCTTTATTGCCAAATTCGACATAAGAATGTATATTGCTATATTATCATTATATATTTAATATATTTCTTTATTAAATATATCCCATAATAAATAAGCATCATGTTGTTTAAAAACTACTTTAAATCAAATCACCCCGAATCTATGCTATTCCATAATACAAATAAAAAATAAGCTTATCAAAATCTGACAATAATCTCGCACTTTAAACCTATTTTCCCATAATATTCTTTTGTTTATAATTATAACACATTTTTTCTAATTTTATATTAGAATTTAATATAAATCAAAAAAAGATTAAAGTTTATTATTTTTTACTTTAAACTTTTGATTTATTATATTATTTTAATGTTTAAAATCCATTCTTTTAACAAAGACTATAAAATATAATTATTGCAAAAGGAGGAATTTTTCATGGCTAAAGTTACTGGCGTAGTTAAATGGTTTGATACAGAAAGAGGCTATGGATTTATATCTTGTGACAAAGGAGATGATGTTTTTGTACATCATTCCCAAATTAAAGATAAAGGTCCTGATAAAGATCTGCATGAAGATGAAAGTGTTACCTTCGACATTGAAAGTGGCGAAAAGGGACCCATGGCTACAAATGTTCAAAGATTATAATATACGATTCTAGATATATGGCTCAAAAGAATTCTATCATTTACTTTGTAGAATTCTTTTGAGCCGTTTTCTCTTAATATTTCCGTCTACCCAAAATCTTTGTTCTCCCCTTAACCCCATAGGTCGTAACGTCAAGAGTTAATATTTTTCCTAAATTTTTATGGCCCCTCTAATAGGAATTTCGAAAGTCAAATGTATTATTTGAATCTTAAGATGCTATTACGATTCGATTTCTACCTTGATTTTTAGCTTTATAAAGAGCAACGTCTGCTGATTTAAACGAAGTATCAAAGGATTTGGAAAAATTATCTTTTAATAAAGAAATTCCAAAGCTTGCAGTTATTTGTATTTGGAATTTATCAGTTACAATTACTTTATTCTGAATTTCTTGTCTAATATTTTCAGCTAATACATAGGCTTCATTAATTGAACTTTCAAAAAGAAATATAAGGAATTCTTCACCACCCCAGCGAGTAGCTAAATCTGTAGTTTTTATATGTTTTATTATGATATTACTTACTTCTTTAAGTACCATATCTCCAACCGAATGACCGAATTTATCATTTACATGTTTAAAATGATCTACATCTATCAAAATAAGAGTTGCGATTTTTTTAGATTTACCAACCATTCTCATTTTTTCAGAAACATTATTACTAAAACTCCTGCGATTTAAGAGTTTTGTCAATGAATCATGACTTGATATGTAGTTCAATTTTGTATTAATCTCTCTTAGAATTATGTTTTGAGCTATTTTCTCATAATTAGAATTATAAATTCCTGTTGAAATTATAATAATTGCTAAAAAGAAAATTAAACCATTTATAATGTTAGTAACTAACAAATTAATATCATTCTGAAATATTACCAATCCACCTAAATAAGCTAAGAATGGAATAGAATACACAGCTAAATTTAAGGGAGCTCTCAACATTATAATACTACTAAATATAATAAGATTAGCAATAAATACACTACTTACATTGCCCGGTTTAGCTTGATCTAAAGCATTAATCATAGCCATAGAGCTTAAAATTAATATAGTTAAAGTTGGAATTAATAACTTATTCATAACTCTAAATTTATCTTTACTATATTTAGTTAATACTTTTATAAGAATAAGTCCAACAAAAGAAACAATCACATTGAGTGAATGTAAAATAAAATATTTACTATCATTCCAAATTACATTTGAAGAATGGTTCATTAAGTAAGGGATATCATTAAATAATATGAATAAAATTTCAACTATTATAAATATAATAAGAATTAACTTCATTCTTTCAAGATTAGTTACATTAATATCATTAATAACAGTAGCCTTTTGATCTTCTGTAAGGTTTAAATCTAGCTTTTTCAAAAAATATAATTTATTCATGGAATAGTTCTCCTAATAGATTTTAAGATAATTATGAAGTATTTTTCGATATATATTTATAAATAATTACTTATAATAACATTTTACCACAAAAAAGCCAAATAGAACATATTAAGCCAGGATACATGAGACCATGGTACCATTTGTGAATCTCCATGTCCTCTCATGCAATATGCTTGTATAGATTTTTGATATATGCCTGTTATATTCTTCTCATAAAATGGTCTAATCCTTTTATTGATGTGGATGCAGTGCAAAATAATAAGGCTGAGATTTTCTAAATATAAGAAAATCTCAGCCTATAAATATGATCTTTATAACTCTGTGTACTTCTTGCTATTACCTTTAGCTTTTTCTACTGGATATTTCTCTTCGTTTTTATCCATTTTGCTATTAATGATTTCCTCTAAATCTACTCCTAATGAATCCGCCATATGTATGCAATAAACCATAACATCAGCCAGCTCTTCTAAAACATGTTCTTTATTATAGTTTTCTTCATCCCATAAAAATTCTTCTAGAAGCTCTCCTGCTTCTATAGATATAGCTTTAGATAGATTAGCTGGGGTGTGAAATTGACTCCAATCTCTGTCATTTCGGAATTTTCTTATTCTATTTATTGTTTCTTTCATATTATTCACTCTTTCTATGCTTTTCCAGTTTTTATGTTTATTATAGCATATATTACATAAAATTAATTTCATGAAGATCTCTAAGTATTATAAAGTTATACTATTTAAGAATCTATTGAAATTTAATTATTCTCTTGCCTTTTTGTTAATTTGTAGTATATTTGCAACAAGATGTTTAAAAAATAATTTTTTAAGGAGGTTTAACTATGAATACATTTAGATTATTTATTACTTTTATAAAATTAAATACATGTACTTGTTCATCTGTGAAACCTCGCGAAAAAACTGCTATGTGATATCTATCATTAACTTTTAGCGTTTAACTTTTATATTATTTTGCGTTGAACACAGCTCTGAATAGCTGTGTCTTTTTGCGTTTAAAAGTTTATAAAGTTGCTTTGTTTAACTTAGGGCACATTCAAAACTTGTTATTTATCTTCATGCACCTAATTAGAAACTTTATAAAGTTAACGCTCATGAGTTTATCGAAAAACTAGAAAAGGGATATGATACTGATGTAAATGAAAGAGGCTCAAGACTCTCCCTTGGTCAGAGACAATTAATAGCTTTTGCAAGAGCTTTAATTGCAGATCCAAGAATACTAATACTAGATGAAGCAACTGCAAATATTGATACTGAAACTGAATTATTAGTTCAAGAAGGTATAAAAAAGCTTATGGAAGGAAGGACCTCAATAGTAATAGCTCATAGACTTTCCACAATAAGAGATTGTGATAAAATTTTTGTACTTTCTAAAGGCATAATAGTTGAATCAGGTACTCATGATGAACTCCTTAAAAATCATGGTTATTATTATAAACTGTATTCAGCTCAATACAGCTTCCTAAAGCAGGATGCTTAAAAAACCTCAAGTTATCTAAAGAGTTTTATTGTGCTAGTTAAGATTGTTATAGTCTTTAAAAAAACCGTATTTAGTATATCTCTATGCTGAATACGGTTTTTTTAATCTTAAATATACTAATTAAGGTACTGTTAAGAAAATAACAAGTTAATCCATTAGCATATTGGGATTTGTTATTTTCTTGATAGTGCCTAAATCTACTTTTAAATTTTTAATAATTCATAATTTCAAAAGTTAAAAATAAACATCTGAAAATTCTAATCTTATGCGTTCATCCTTATTTTTAATATTTCTATCATATATCATATTTTCCTTAGCTACTGCTCCAGCTGGAAGAGTCACAGTAAACTTGCTCCCTTTTCCATATTCACTTTCAACATTTATACTGCCACCATGTAATTGAACAATAGATTTAACTAGATTCAATCCAATACCAGTACCTTCCGTATTTCTAGATAAAGATTTGTCTACTTGTTCAAATCTATCAAATATAATATCCAATTTTTTATCTTCAATACCAATACCATTATCCTTCACTGATATTTCAACCCAGTCATCCATATCCTTAATATTTACAAATATCTCACCATTATCATTTGAAAATTTTGTAGCATTCGAAATAAGATTTAACATTATTCTCTCGATTTTTTCTGGATCACATGCAATAATCTTTTCTTCTGTATCCGTATCAAAAATAATATTTAAACCTTTAATTTTAACAAAACTGGTTACTGACATGACTATTTCTTCTACGACATTAACTATATTCACATTTAATAGATTAAGTTCAAAAAATCCTGCTTCTATTTTTGATGTGTCCACTATATTGTTAATAAGTTTTGATAATCTATAGGTATTTAGCTTTATTGATTTAAAATGTTTAATAAGTGTATCCTTTTTATCTATTATTGAATCATCCATATAATACATTTCTAATAACTGAGATGTTGCCGAAATTACATTTAATGGAGTTTTAAGCTCGTGAGATATATTAACTAATAACTCTTCCTGTGATTTTAATGTCTTTTCCATGATTTTATTCGCCTTTATTTCAGCAGTAACATCCATTTCTAATAATTTATTTTGTTCCTCTAACATTTTTTCTAAATTTTTTCTTTCTGTAATATCCCTGCTAAATCCTGATACAGATACTAAATCCCCATTTTCATTATATGTGGGAACTAAATAATCCTCTACCCAAACATAATGCCCATCTTTATGCTTAAATCTTATACAAAAAGCTTTGGAAAAATCCGAGTTTTTATCAACTTTAGATTTTTGTATATTACAATCGTCAGGATGAACAATTCCAAATGCAAAACTAGCGTCAGTATAATATATTTCTAGGTCATACCCTAAAATATCTTTCATTGAAGGGCCAACATATACAAACTTAGATTCCGGTAAAATTTGAAATGTAAAAAAAACGTCCTTAGTTTTTTCAATTGTTTTAATCAGCTGATTATATCTCTCCTCAATGTAAAGATATTTGCTTATATCTATAAGCGATATGCATGCTTCAACTATTTTAGAACCATCATTAAAAACAGGTTTGGAGACAACCTCAAAAAGTAACTGTTTACCATCTTTATTCAAAACTAAAGTCTCGAAACTTTCACGTGATAATAACTCATCAAAGCTATAACCTAAAAATTTATCAATATTAGTATTTAGAATCTCATTTTGCATAAATCCTAAAATTCTATAACAGTTTTTAGAAATAGATTTAATTACTCCATCTTTATCCACCTTAATAAGTAGCTCTCTTTTTATTTCAAAATTATCTGAATCAACATTTAAGTTCATTTTTCTATTCTCCTGACAATATATGTATACTAAATTCAAAAGCAAGTGTTAAACATTGAAGAGACTTAATTTTAATTTCCTTCATATATTTACATAATTCCTCGCTAAAAAATAATTATAACATATAATCACAAAGCCATCTTAATTTTCTGTTTTTACTTTGATTACAGATGAATTTTTTTCAAAAAGAAAATATTAGACCTCGGAGGTGGTAGTCGTGGATTTACTAGCGACTTGCTAATACTTGTATATGGAAAATCCTGTTTCCCCTGAGGGTACTTTAGAAGTCCAAATAGCTAAATTTATTAATATAAAATATCTAATTTAATTGCAAAAAAGAACCCTTGTTTTAGGGTTCTTTCAGCTTTAAAGCGTATTGGCTTTCTCTATATATTCTCTTAAAATTCCACATGTATGATTAAATTGTGATTTTTCTTTTTCCGTTAAGTTTATTTCAACAATTTCTTCTACTCCATTTTTGCCTAATATAACAGGTACACTTGCAAAAACATTTTCTTCACCATATTGTCCTTCTAATAATGTAGATGCAGGAAGTATTCTCTTTTCATCGTGAAGTATTGCTTTAACTATTTCACTTAAACCTACGCATATTCCAAACTCTGTACATCCCTTTCCAGCTATTATCTCATATGCTGCATTTGCTGTTCTACTAGCTAACTCATCTAAATTAAGATTTCCATAAGTTTCTGTTTTTTCCTTCATCAAATCAAATAATGGTTTTCCACCAAAATACACATGTGACCATGGTACCATTTGTGAATCCCCATGTTCTCCCATGCAGTATGCTTGTATAGATTTTTGATCTATGCCTGTTTCATCTGATAATATTCTTCTAAGCCTTGATGAATCTAACGTTGTTCCAGTTCCAAATACTTTATTTTTCGGAAAACCTGTTTTTTCCCATATATAATTAGCTATTACGTCTACTGGATTTGATATAACTATAAATATACCATTAAATCCTGATTCTAGTATTGGATCTATTATAGTATTTACTTCGTTTATTGTATCTTCTAAGTAATCTAAACGTGATTTATTATCCTCTGGTGGAACTCCAAGACTTACTACTACAATATCTGCATCTTCGCAATCTTTAAAAGTTCCTTTTTTACTTTTTACATAATGAGGTAAATATGAAATTGTATCACTTAAATCAACTGCTTCTGCATTTGCTTTCTTTTCTATTTTATCAATCATTACAATTTCATCACATATACCCTGTATTGCTAGAGAAAATGCACAAT
Source organism: Clostridium sp. YIM B02569 (assembly GCF_022320765.1). NCBI lineage: Bacteria > Bacillati > Bacillota > Clostridia > Eubacteriales > Clostridiaceae > Clostridium > Clostridium sp. YIM B02569. Next base: position 10,878 of record NZ_JAKJJX010000007.1, read on the forward strand.
GTGAACCTACATTTCCACTTCCAACTATTACAATTTTCCTGGTTTTTATACTCATTTTTAATCACCATCACTTCCATTAATAATTAGGGGCATGAAATAAAATAACAAGTCCAATTTTTTTGATTGTGCATTAGTAAATTAGTCCCTACTATTCAACAATACCACCTGTTGCTTTTTCAGCATTAGCTTCTATATCTGATGGAATCTTAATATTCAATTTCTTTGCAACATCTGTATTTATAACTACTTTTATTTCACTTAATTTTGTTATTTCAATTTCTGAAGGCTTCTTTCCCTCAAATATTTCTGCAGCTTCAAAGCCTGCTTCTTTTCCTAATTCATAGTAATCTATACCTAATGTTGCAAGAGCGCCTTTACTAATCGCAGCATCTTCAGCACCAATTACAGGAATATTTTTTTCTAAACAAAGCTTACCTACTAATGTATAGCTTGAAGCTACTGTATTATCTGTTGGTGTGTATAGTGCATCAATTTGACCAAGAGCACTTGATAAGTTTTGATTTATTTCATTTGTATTAGTGACCGCTATTTCTTTTACTGTAATTCCATGTTTTTCTGCTTCAGCCTTAAATTCATTAACTTGAATTACAGCATTAGTTTCTGATGAATTATAAATTACCCCTACAGTTTTAGCATTTGGAATTAACTTTACTAATAATTCCATCTGTTTATCTACTGGAGTCTTATTTGACGTACCTGTAACATTAGTGCCTGAACTCTTCCAATCCTTTGCAACTCCTGCTTTTACTGGATCTACTACTGCAGAACATACTATTGGTATATCTTTAGTAGCATTGTACGCCGCTTGAACTGCTGGTGTTGCAATTGCAAAGATCAAATCCTTCTTACTATCTGTAAATTGTTTAGATATGGTTTGTGTATTTGATTGATCACCTTGAGCATTTTGCTGATCAATTTTTATGTTTTTTCCTTCTTCATATCCTTTTTCTTTCAGTCCATCAATAAAACCTTTATTAGTTAAATCTAATGCGTCATGTTGTACTAATTGTATAATTCCAATATTTTTCACTTCTGATGAAGTAGTTTTCTCTGTACTAGAACCTGTTGTATCTTGTCCACATCCCGAAAGCACTCCACCTACTAAAACTGTACATAATAACATTGCCAATTTTCTTTTTCCTACCATATTACTGTCCTCCTAATTCTTTACTTTCATAATTAACACATTCCTACTGTACTACTATTTTTAATATCATTATGATAATTTATTTCGTATTTTCATAATGATCTGATAACATTTTACCAATCTTTTTGTTATAATATCATAATTTATAATTGTTGTAAAGTTAAGGAGGCGTTTGGCTAATAGAGTAAATCTTTCTCACAAATTAATACAGCTAAAAGTGTCCATCCTGGAATATATGCCATCCATATAATATTAATAAGCCATGTAGTCTGCTGCATCACAAAAGGAGGATAAAATACTGAAAATGCTACGCCAACATCGCAGATAAACATTAAAGAACTAGAAACAGCTATTATACATGAAGCCTTTTTAGTAAAATAATTTCTAAAAATAGTACAAACAGATGTCCAAGCCATATAAGATAAAACAGCACCAAATATTAAGATCCCTGCTTTCATTACTAAATTATTAATGTATGGCATCAAAATGCAAAACACTGCAATAAAAATAGTTACAAAAAGTATTGCAATTAATATTTCTGCCTTTCTTAATTTAAATTTTTTTTGATAAACTACAATTAAACAAAGATAAGCACACAGAAATCCCAAAACTCCAAATAGAGATAAGTCTATATTTATTTGCATCGTATATGCAAATACTAAAAAGAAATCAGCAATAACAAGGAAAAAGAAGGATAAAGCCATTAGTTTTTGCTCTAAAAATTTCTTTTTTATTGTTATGGCTGATAAAAAAAGAGTAATCATGATAACATATTTAAGATATAAAACCATATTTTCTTTAGGATAAATATTATCAAAAATTAAGATCAAAATAGTTATTGGAAAATAAATTGCCATTAAAATTCTTTGTGTATTATTCATTTAAATTCCTTTCTTTATTTATATTTCATTGTTTTTAGTAACTAACAATTTATTCATAATTCAATAATCTTCAAGATTTAATTCCTTTAAGTGAGAGTCCAAATTTTATATTTGGCTCCTCGAACTTACTCAGCAAACGCATGCGAGTCGAGTTTCCTTTATTACCTTGCCTTATTTTTTATCTTTTATTCTGATTATTAAAAATATTATAGCTAATTAACCATAATGTTCTAAAATTCCTGACCTTGTAAAATGATGATTGTCTTTAATACATATTTTACTTTTCTAATTCATTCTTTTTAGAATTTAACTATTATTTTATGCTATAGTGCAAATAATAAAGCTGAGATTTTCTAAATATAAGAAAATCTCAGCCTGTAAATATGTTCTCTATAACTCTGTGTACTTCTTGCTGTTACCTTTAGCTTTTTCTACTGGATATTTCTCTTCGTTTTTATCCATTTTACTATTTATAATTTCCTCTAAATCTACTCCTAATGAATCAGCCATATGTATACAATAAACCATAACATCAGCCAGCTCTTCTAAAACATGTTCTTTATTATAGTTTTCTTCATCCCATAAAAATTCTTCTAGAAGCTCTCCTGCTTCTATAGATATAGCTTTAGATAGATTGGCTGGGGTGTGAAATTGACTCCAGTCTCTGTCATTTCGGAATTTTCTTATTCTATTTATTGTTTCTTTCATATTAATCACTCTTTCTATGCTTTTCCAGTTTTTATGTTTATTATAGCATATATTACATAAACTGAATTTTGTGAAGATCTCTAAGTATTATAGAGTTATATTGTATTATTTTGTTTTGAACACAGCTATGAGAAAATAATTCTTAATCCTGTAAAATACTCTTGAGGTATAAAAATGAAGAAAAGAATAAATGTTGTAGCTGCAATTATAAAAAATTAAAACAAAGAAATATTATGTGCTTTATGCTCTCCTGTTATGAAATCACCAAATCTATGGGGTTCACAAGTGGTAATTTCCCGAATAGCGGAACTAAAAAAAATCTACTGAGATTCAATTATTCCCTTGCCTTTTTTGTTAATTTGTAGTATATTTGCAACATGATGTTTAAAAAATAATTTTTTAAGGAGGTTTAACTATGAATACATTTAGATTATTTATTACTTTTATAAAATTAAATACATGTACTTATTCATCTGTGAAACCTCGCGAAAGAATCGCTATGTGATATCTATCATTAACTTTTAGCGTTTAACTTTTATATTATTTTGCGTTGAACACAGCTCTGAATAGCTGTGTCTTTTTGCGTTTAAAAGTTTATAAAGTTGCTTTGTTTAACTTAGGGCACATTCAAAACTTGTTAGTTATCTTCATGCACCTAATTAAAAACTTTATAAATTTAAAATTTTAAACATCATGCAATATCTAGGCATATAAAACTATCAGATTATTGAAATCATATGCCAAAAAGGAGGAAATTTCATGACCTTATTTAAAAATTACATTGCAAAACAATGGAAATTATTACTTTTGCCTATGTTTGCTATGATAGTTTCCATCTGTGCAGATAGCTCTTATCCTTACTTTCAAAAGATATTTATTGATAATATAATTCTTGGTCATATGGATAATTATTTAATTATATTTTTAATAGTTGTTGTTTCAGTTGCACTAATTCATGGTTTATTTTCTTACTTAAATGAGTTTTTGTTCGATAAATTTGCCCTTATAGTATGTAAAAAATTGAGACAAGATTTATACTCTAAATTTCAATCTTTTGAATTCTCTTTTTTTGATAATAATAACACTGGTGAATTACTTTCGAGAATTATTGAAGATGTAGATGTAGTATGGGACACGCTATCCTTTGGACTTAGATTGCTATTGGAAGCAATAATACTTTTTTCAGTTTCTGCTTTTATAATGTTTAATATAAATAAAACTTTAACTATTATCTGCTTACTTGTTTTATTACCTGTTGCTTATATTGGAACAATTATGGACAAGAAGTTCTGGACTGTATATTCACAAATTAGTGATCAAACAGCAGAAATAAACTCCATAGTTCAGCAGGATGTTTCTGGTATCAGACTTGTAAAAGCTTTTGCTCGTGAAAAATATGAAATATCAAAATTTCTAAAAGTAAACAAAAAATTCTTTGATTTAAATGTTGAGCAAGCAAAAATAGTTGGGACTTATGGTCCTATAATTGAACTTTTAACAAACGCTGCACCAATTTTAATGATTGTTTATGGTGGTTATTTATGTATTCAAGGAAATTTAAGTTTTGGTAGTTTAGTAGCATTTACTAGTTATATTTTTAATCTTTCTTGGTGTGTAAAGAATTTAGGTTTTTTTATTAACTTACTTTCACAAAATAAAGCTTCTATGGGGAAGATAACTGATATTTTAGATAGAAATTCTGAAATTACTTCCAAGGAAAATGGTTATAACCCTACTGAAATTAAAGGGGATATTATATTTAAAAATGTAAGTTTTTCTTATAACAATGTTGAAGTACTTCATGATATAAATTTAAATATTCCTCACGGAAGTACTGTTGCAATAATGGGTACCACTGGATGTGGTAAAAGTACATTACTTTCTCTAATAGGGAGGTATTACGATGTGACTAAAGGAGAAATTTTAGTTGATAATGTTAATGTTAAGAACTGGAACTTAGAAACTTTAAGAGCTAATATGTCTGTTGTCTTTCAAGATACTTTCTTATTTTCAGATACAATAAAAAACAATATAGACTTTGGAAGTAATAAATCTGAAAGTGCTTTAATTAAAGCTGTTAAAGATAGTGCTGCTTACTCCTTTATTAAAGAAATGCCAGAAGGTTTTGATACCATTATTGGCGAAAGAGGTCTTGGCCTATCAGGAGGACAAAAACAAAGACTTGCTATATCAAGAGCAATATTAAGAAAATCACCTATTTTAATTCTAGATGATTCAACTTCTGCCCTTGATATGGAAACTGAATTTAAAGTTCTTCAAAATCTAAAAAATGATAAGAAAAAAGCAACTACTTTTATAATTGCTCATAGGATTTCTGGTGTAAAAGACGCTGATATAATTCTATTTATGAAAGATGGTAGAATTGTTGAAAAAGGTGATCATTCAAGTTTAGTAAAGGCTAAAGGTTACTATCATAGTGTATATTCTCACCAATTTCAAGATTTTGAAGCACTTACATTGGAGGCTAATTAATATGAATGATATTTTACATGAATCCTCTAAGATTCAAATAGTAAAAAGACTATTAACCTATGTTAAACCTTATAAACTGAAAGTTACTCTTGTAATTTTACTTTTACTTATTGTAATGGCTTGTAATTCAGTTACCCCTTATTTAATGAAAATATCTATAGATACTTTTGTTGCAGAAAAAAATGTTAAGGCTTTATTTCTTCTTGGATGTGGACTAATACTTATGAATGTATTTTCAATGATTTTATCTGGAATCAGAACTATCGCCATGTCTAAGATTACCAATCAGATTTTAGTGGATATTAGACATAGCTTATATACTCATATACAAACATTAAGCTTTAACTTTTTTGATAATAGGCCCGTTGGAAAGATTATTTCAAGAGTTGTTGGGGATGTAAATGCTCTTCAAAATTTATTAAATAATAGTATTGTAAATTTAATTCCTAATGTTTTTACTATTATCCTTGTAATTTGTCTAATGCTTATATTAAATCCAATGCTAGCTGGTATCTGCTTAATTACAATGCCTTTATTATTATTTGCAATGTTCTACATTCAGATTAAGGCAGATAATAAATGGAAAATCTTTAGAGAACATCGTTCTACTTTAATTGGATACACTCATGAATCTTTATCAGGAATGAAGGTAATTCAAGGTTTTAGCAGAAAATACTACGCTAAAGATAAATTTGACAGCCATATTGGAAATCATGCAAAAGGTTTTATGACTGCTGTATTTACTCAAGATTTCTTTTGGCCATTTTTGACTTCCTTCCGTGGTTTAAGTATGGTAATTTTATTAGGCTCTGGATATTTGTTAAGCAAACAAGGAAATTTAAGCTTAGGTACTTTAACGGCATTTTTTATGTACATTGAAATGCTTTGGAGACCTATTATAAATCTCTCTTCATTTTATAATGCCTTTGTTACCAGTATGTCAGCAGGTGAAAGAATTTTTGATATTTTAGATACCAAAAGCGATATTGTAGATGAAGCATCAATTAAGGCTCTCCCTCAAATTAAAGGAGATATCGAATTTGATCATGTTACTTTTTCTTATACTAATGCTGATATTCCAGCCCTTAAGAATACTTCTTTTAAATTAAAAGCTGGTGAAAAAATAGCTTTAGTTGGTGAAACTGGTGCAGGAAAAACAACCATAACTAATTTGATTAGCAGATTCTATGACCCTACCTTTGGCTGTGTAAAAATTGATGATGTAGATATAAAAGACGTCACTGTTGAAAGCTTAAGAAGCCAAATGGGTATAATGCTTCAAGATTCATTTTTATTTTCAACTTCAATTAAAGAAAATATACGCTATGGTAAATTAACCGCTACAGATGAAGAGATAATACAAGCTGCAAAGGCAGTTAATGCTCATGGGTTTATCGAAAAACTAGAAAAGGGATATGATACTGATGTAAATGAAAGAGGCTCAAGACTATCCCTTGGTCAGAGACAATTAATAGCTTTTGCAAGAGCTTTAATTGCAGATCCAAGAATACTAATACTAGATGAAGCAACTGCAAATATAGATACTGAAACTGAATTATTAGTTCAAGAAGGTATAAAAAAGCTTATGAAAGGAAGGACCTCAATAGTAATAGCTCATAGACTTTCTACAATACGAGATTGTGATAAAATTTTTGTACTTTCTAAAGGCAGAATAGTTGAATCAGGTACTCATGATGAGCTCCTTAGAAATCATGGCTATTATTATAAACTGTATTCAGCTCAATACAGCTTCCTAAAGCAGGATGCTTAAAAAACTTCAAGCTATTTAAAGAGTAACTAAAAAAGGTGGCAAAATGAAAGGAATTGCTTGAAATTAGCAATTCCTTCCAATATAAATTTAGTTAATGAGCATCATTTAGTATTTAATATAATTCTACTTGGGGATATACCATACGTGATTAAATATTGTTTTGTTTTCTCACTCTTAACATAAAACATAGCATCATCACAAGCGTAAAATGCATCATGTCCTATACTTTCCACACTATCTGGAATTATTATACTTTTTAAACTAACACACCTTCCAAATGCATTATTTCCAATACTTGTTACACTGTCTGGAATTGTTACATCTGTTAAATACTCACACTCATAAAATGCACTATTTCCTATGCTTTTTATCTCAATATCCCCTATTTTTCCTGGTATAACTAATGGAATACCAGTTATTCCTGGACCCCAAGGGACATTTCTATTAAATTTTACAATTCCGCTAGTTGACTTAAGAATATCAAACTCCCCAGCTTTAATACATTCTATCCCAGCTCCACTATCATCTAAATACCAGCCATCTACATCTTTATTCTTTTCCATATATCCAAAAGTACCGAAATAATACCAGTTTCCAGAAATGTATCTCCAACCTTTAGCGTATGAATCACCTTCTGCATACCGCCAGCCATTAGAATTTTGTTGCCATTCTGCACTTGCACCTATTGGATTTAATAATAATACTGAAGCTACTACTAATACACTAGCTATTACTTTTGTTAATTTTAACTTTTTCATATTTTTCCCCACTTTTTATCCCTTCATTTTAAATTAATATTTTATTATATTTTAACATAACTACCAATAATATTCACTAGTATCACAAAACAGTCACTTTATCTATTTTTCACATCCCCCTTCCAGCTTCTAACATTTTTACTGCATTCTCCGCTAATTCCTTATCAATAGTACTTCTAGGCGTTAAAATCTTATCTTCTTAAAAGTTCCTTAATAGACCTCATAGGCCTTCTCATAAACTCATCCCTAGAAACCATAATCACATTTTCTCCTATTACACTCATTATGTTTTCATCATCAACAATAATTTTTACATCATCAATATTAAAAGCTTTAATTTTACTTTTATCATCGATATTATTATCTGTATCAATGGATATTTCACTATAACGTCTATTTAGCTCCATGAATAGCCTAAATTCATCTTTTGTCTTAATACATAGTTGTGCCACTTTCTTTGAATTATGTAGTAGATACAAAGTTGTATATATAAGGTTTCTAATAGACTGATTTGATATTTCTATTTTATTTTGAAGCTTATACCACTCATTATTTCCAATAATAAATAGAATAGATGTACATATGTTCTTGTCTAAAAAAATTAAAGCTAAGATTATCTAAATTCGGAAAACCTTAGCATATTTTTTATACTTTAAATTTTAATTTTTAATATTTCTTTTTTACTAAGTTCTGAATATTTGCTAATAACTTTTAGCCTTCTTCACTCTATTATTCTAATATTCTTCTTACTTCCTCTTCTGATATATTACATTTTTTTGCTATTTCGCTTATTGTATATCCTGAATTTGAAAGCTTTAAAACTTTTTTCGTTAAAAGAATACCTTCTTCTCTACCTTTTTCTATTCCTTCCTCAATCTTTTCTCTATCTCTTTCCAATAAAGTCATGTAAGTTCTTAATTGTGCTCCGCACTTTTTCACGATGTGCACCTCCACTGAAATATCATTTTTAACTACATTTACTCTTTTATGCATTTCCAATAATCTATAAGATTATCTAATGAAAATTTAGCATTGGCAGGACTAGTTGAAGGTAACTTTATAATATCTCTTTTTATTATTGGATATGTATATTTCATGTAAAGCTTAAAAGCCTTGTCACCATTTGCATATATCTTTTCAATGCTAGCATTATTCAATACAATCGATAAATCTGCTGGTACTACATTCTTAATACTACTATCACTTGATCCTGTGATTTCACAGCTTTCTATTACGTCCCAGAGCGCAATTCCATTATTTAAAAGCATATCTTTCTTGTCAAAAGTTGTATTAGCTTCATCACAATCAAAAATTCCTGCTATTACTTTCCAAAATCTATTTCTAGCATTGGCATAATAAAATTGAGATTCTCTTGATTGAACTGATGGAAATGTACCAAGTATTAATATCCTTGATTTTCCATCATAAATAGGTTCAAGTATCTGCTTTACTCGTGACATACTATTCCTTCCTTTCATACTTAAAAGAGTTACTATTTATCTTTTTTCATTTTATAGCGGTGAATTTAAGTATCCTATAAATGTTTTTATTAAATTCCCCCTTACCTTAAAAGCTTTTTCTCTATATAACTTTTTAACTCCATTTAGGATCATACAAGTTTTGCCCTCTTAACAGAATTCTGTAATTATCTGATATTTTACTTATGTAAAGTTATATCATATTGGTACATATGAAAAAGCAGTAAATCAAGTTTTTATTAATTTACCGCCTAAAATCATATGCTATTATAGTATACATTATTATACTTTAAATTTTAATTTTTAATATTTCTTCTTTACTGAGTTTTGAATATTTAATTATTTTCTCTATTGGCTCATTATCTTTCAGCATCTCTAATGCTATCTCTAATGCCTTCTTTTTTTCACCTTTTTCTATTCCTTTTTCTATTCCTTCTTCTATTTTCTCTCTATCTCTTTCCAACAAAGTCATGAACTCCACCTCCATTAAAATATCATTCTTAACTTCTTGCACTCTTTTATGTATATTCTTAACAAGATTTCCTTTAACATGTTTTACAGTAGCATCTGTTGAATCTTCTACATAAGCAAGGAATTCTAATAACTCATCACTTAAATCATTCATAATTCCCTTTGTATTTAATATTATTTTCTGAGCTTCATCATTTAATATTATGCTACTATCTTCTAGGCAAACATTTTGAAAAGTATATTTATGACGTCCTTTATCGAATAAATCAAATGTACAAATAAATATAATATAACTCTTTGCTAGTTTTCTATAATCTTCCCCTTTACTTATTAGCTCTAAATCAATGTTTCCTTGATAATATCGTAGTCTTTTAGGTGAATTTTTGTCTGATGTCTAGCCATTGTAACCTTAAGCTTTTTCAAAGCTTAAGGTTACAATGTCACCACCCTAGATAAGTTCAGTCCTCTCTCTATCTTTTTGTAACAATCTATAAGTTCCGAATTGTGCTTCGCACTCTTTTTAGATGTGCATAAACATCAATTCTAACACCTTTGCTTTCAGTAATAAATCTATAGTTTTCTATTTCTCGACCATCTCTACTTTTTCTATTTCAATCTCTAAAATCTTCTCTAATAATTCCTTACAGATTTCTTTATCACTCATAACTTTTGCAAATAGAAAATCATCTTCAAGGTTTAACTCTTTTAAGTGAGAGGCCAAATTTTATATTTGGCTGCTCGAACTTACTCAGCGAACGTATGTGAGTCGAGTTTCCTTTATTAACCCATTACCTTATCTTTTATCTTTTGTTCTGATTATTAACAACATTATAGCTGATTAAACATCGTGTTTCAATAGAGCTCTAACTTCTTAGTATTGTTATACTTTATAATTTTAAGTATAATATAGGATTTGCAATGATTATTTTCCCTAAACAATAACTTCGAATATATTTTTATCTTCTATAAGATATCTATTGTTTATATATTGTTTATTTTCATTAAAGTTAAATATTAACAAATACCCTACATCTATTCCTTCTATATCAAGATAACTTTTTAGTTGCTTTAATCCATTCTTATGAGCTTTATCTCCATGCCAGATTTTAGTTTCTATAACATATTTGCATTTATTATACTGAATAACTATATCTAATCGCCTTTCCTCTGAAATCTGAACCTCTTTATAATCAAAGCCTATTCCGTTAATTATTGGTTTTATAAATGCTAAAAATAAAAGGACCCCTTGTCTTTCTAAAAACTCTTTATCCTTAGTGCTATAATTTTCTTTCATAAACTGCTGAAATCTTAATAAAACATGTTCCATGTTAAGATTATTATCTTCCATTATAAAATTATCTTTAAAATTGTATCTAGACATTGTTATAGTATCTGCTTTGGATATCATGTAGTTGTAAATAACTTCTTTAAAAATTTGATTCGATACAGATATATTATTGTTTTCATCTTTTATTAAATATCCAAACATATGTCCTAAATCTATAATAGGATTATTTATATTATATGATATTGGAATCCCACAAATTAATATGTTGTATAAGCACTCATATAACTTTAAATTATTTTCAAGATTCTTGATCAAATCATCAAATAAAGTATTTTTATCTTCAAGTAATATTTTTACAGCTCTTTGTATGTCTGAAGCTATCCATTCTCTTTTATTTTCTGCTAATAAATCCTCATCAACAATTTGACATATCCTTGATACCAGGAATGGATATCCAGACGTAAATTTGTATATTTCTTTGCTTAATACACCTATATCTAATAATAAATCATTCTCATTTGCATAGCTCTTTAACATAGTACTAATATCTGATTCACTAAAACTCATATCTACGTTAAAATTAACTGCTATATTCCACGGTGAATTATATCTTACCTCAGAAACATCTCTAACTTTTATTTTCAAATTTTTAATATCGTATACTCCTGCTAAAATAACAGATTTAAAGGTCGTTGAAAGCTCTTGCTCCCTACTTAAGTATAAAGATCTAAGCATTCCAAGAAAGCTTAGAAATAATCTATTATTAGAATTTTTATCTACCTCATCTATAATAAGAACAACATCATCATCTTTTGTAACATCCATTATTATATAAGACAATTCTGTGAAGGTTGAAGCTTTTTTCATATCCATATTTATAAATCTACTCACATAGTTAACGAAAGTATTGCAAAATCTCTCCTCAGATACAAAGTCTTCTCCAATAAGCTCAAAGTCCATTCTTATTACTTTATATTTATTATTTAGCCTTTTATATAGCTCATTTAAAGTTGTTGTCTTTCCAAACTGCCTAGGTCTATTTATAACAAAGTAGAATTCATCATCTACAAGCTTTTCTATTTCATTTATCTTCTCGGATATATCTACCATATAATGCTTTTTAGGTACACATACGCCTGTTGTATTAAACCTTTTTGTCATAGCTTCACTCTCCATCTTTAAATAGTATGCTGCTCTGCAAAAATTACTAATAACTAATTTAATTTGTTATTACCATTTCAATACTTACATTATACCTTTAATTTATCTATGTTTACTAGCACTTTCTAAATGTTTCAAATTATCTTTTATTAAAAAATTATTTCCTGCTCTAATTTTTTATTCAATTTAATTATTGTAGATAGAAGGTCTGTATATTCCTTATATTCTTCCCTTTCTTTATAACTTTCTAATAATAGAGAAACTTCACCTTCTTTTTGCTTTTTTTCCTTCCTATTTTAGAAAAGTTGCTGGATTTATCTCAAATATAAACATGCAAATTTTTAATTGAAATCAGGGTTTGCTGAGCAAACCCCATTTAGAAAAATAACTAAAAAATTAAAAAAGAAATAGCAAATAGCATAAGAATTTAACCTTTTGTTGCTATTAACTATATCGATGAATAATTCAGTATAAAATAATTAACGCTGGGACTTTCTGAATTTAGAAAATCCTAGCTTCTAATATTTTAGCTACAATTTAACCTTATACTCTTTAATATTCTTAGTATCTTTACATTTTGAACATATCATATTGTTTTTATTTCTATAAAAATTTCAATATTATTTTCGTCACCATAGTAATTTTATCTAAATAATTTCATTATAAGTACATAAATGAACATGCGAACAATCGGAAAAATACAAATCAGAAATATTATAAATGCATAAATTAATGATTTTTTAATTTTTTTAGCTTCTTGCCGCTTCCATTCATTTTGAACTACTTTTTGCTTTTTAGGCTTATATTCTTTAAATTTTATAATTTTATTACTTTTATTCTTTAACCTTAATTCAATATTTTTTAGATATTTTTCAATACTTTTATTATAATATTGCAAACTTAATAGCCTTTCAAAACTTTCTTTTGCTAATAATAACTCACCAGTGTAATAATAACAATATCCGATATAATTTAATGCTGACTTATCATCTTTATTAAAAGATAAGTCCCACTTTAAATATGGTAATGCTTCATTAAAATTTCCTTTCTCCTCTAAAATCTTTCCAATTAAAAATGCACTATCTAAATCCAAATTATTTATATTAAAAGCTGCTTTTGCAAATTCTAATGCTTTATCTAAATGTCCATTAGTATAATAGAAATTCCCTATTAATCTTAGTAATTCTGGATCTTCTTTAAAAATATCATAAGCCAAAAGTAAATATTTTTGTGCACTACTATAATTTTTATTTTCTAATTCTTCACAGGCTTTTTGCCTTATAGACAAATATTCCTCTACTATTTCAGAATTTAGTTCATCTAAATAATCATATTTTAATGTATTTGGATTTCTATAATTCTTAAAGAATTCATTAACTTTATTGGTCGGATACATATTATATAACTTTATTTCATTTTTACCCCAGTTAAAGTTATTTTTCAATATTAACCATATATCTGCTGGTAAATATTTATTATCTATTAAAAATTCAAGCACTCTATCTTCGATAATTTGAAAGCTGTATGCATCCCAAACTACGTCAATATTTAAAAGCTCTTCCCATTCCTTAGAATTTCTCCTTAAAGCTATATCATTGTAAATCTCCTTAAGTCTATTTAGAAATTCTTCAATGCGCTCATGTAGATCGGTACTTGTATCCTGATTTTTGATCGTGTTATTATCTATATACAAATCAACGCTTGATTTTATTTTCTTATTGAAATAGTTGTCATTTTCAACTATTTCACTTGGATTTTCAGTTTTATTCTCATTTCTTCCTCTTGCGCATTTTATTCCCTTATCATAAGCTTCTCTTAGTCTTTGATATCCCTCTGCATTATCTTCAGGATTAAATATCTTTAGTAATTTTGCATAGGCCTTTTTTATTGTTTTCAAATCACTATCTTTTGATATCTCTAATATCTCCCACCAGTTCATAATTAATAAATCTCCAATTTATCTAATCTTTGATTGAATATTTTCACGTATTTCTTAATTAGTCTTAAGTCCTGTGTTAATAATATTCTTTCAAATTCGGTTAATAAATTTGCAATGTATTCACGCTTTTCACCTAGAGCTTCCTCATATAATCTTTCACCTCTTGCAAGTAGCAATCTATTTTCAGTTTTATCTCTTGGATGAATTTTTATATCTTTAAGTAATAACATACGCTTTTTTATCTCTTCTTCCGACATAGATCCTGGAGAATTCTCAATTATTAAAGTTTCACTTTTTCCTGTGCTTAATGTGGTAGCTTCCACTTCTAATAATCCATTTATGTCATAGGTATACCTTAACTCAATAACCTGTTTGCCTGCTCTATCCTCTGGAACTTGTACTTTAAATTTTCCAAGAAAAATATTGTTCTCGACTTTCCTGCTTTCTCCTTGATATACTTCGATTGAAATTTCATCCTGATTATCTCTTATGGTTACTAATCTCTCCACCCTGCTTATGGGCACTGGAGAATTTCTTTCAATTACAGGTAAAAAATATCCTCCCTCATAGTTCCTAGAGCTAATGCGATTTACTACTTCTACACCAAGTGTATATGGGCATACGTCTGTTAGAACTAATTCTTTAAGTTCCGATTTTTTTTCCTTTAAAGCTCCTTGTATACTTGCTCCAAGAGCTACTGCTTCATCAGGGTTTATATTAGAGTATGGTAATTTATTAAACATTTTACTAACCACACTTCTTACCAAAGGCATTCTTGTACTACCACCAATTAAGATTACGGCTTCAATTTCTGATGGGTGTATATCAGCATCTCTTAATGCTCTTTCTACTGGATGTCTTAATCTCATTATTAAATCTGATGACAAGCTTTCAAATTTATTTCTATCTACTTCTGTCTCATATGTATTTTCACCTATATGCAGAGTCATAGTTGCTTTTTCTTTATATGATAGTGCCCTTTTACATAATTCCGCTTGTTTAAATATTGCCGACATTTCTTTCTTCTCTAATTCATTTAAATCAAAATTGTTTAATACCATAAAATTTTCTACAAGAAGTTTATTAAAATCTTCCCCACCTAAGAAGTTATCCCCTGATATAGATTTAACCTCCATAACTCCTTCAAATAATTCAAGTATTGAAATATCAAAAGTTCCGCCGCCTAAATCAAACACCAAAAATTGAGTTTCGTCATCTTCCTGATGAAGCCCATAAGCTACAGCTGCTGCTGTCGGCTCACTAATTAACCTCTCAACTTTAAGTCCTGCAAGCTCCCCTGCTCTTTTAGTTGCTTTACGCTGAGCATCATTAAAATAAGCTGGAACGCTTATAACTGCCTCTACTATCTCTTCTCCTAAATAACTTTCTGCATCTTCTTTTAATCTTTTTAGAATAAATGAAGATAATTCTTCTGGTGTAAATGTATAAGTACCAATTTGGAATTTTTTCGTTGTTCCCATAAATCTTTTAAAGTTAGCAACCGTAAAATTCGGATGTGTAATAAGTCTTTCTTTAGCTGTATCACCAACCAAAATTTCATCATTTTCATCAATACTCACTACCGATGGTGTTAAATTTTTATTTAACACATTGGGTATGATGTTAGCTTGTCCATCTCTCCAAACAGCAACCAAACTATTTGTAGTCCCTAAATCAATACCAATAATAGGCATAAAATCCCCTTCCCCTTCTAAACAAATATAAAGTAATTAAATTATTTACTAATTATTGCATTTCATTGTAAATTATAACATGTGGGTTTTACACTATCAATTTTCTACATTGTATATGACTAAATTATTATCTGATTATTTACACTAAGGCATTTTCATCAACTAAAAGTTGATTTTCTTCAATTTCCTTAATCCCAATCTGCCTACTAAAAGAATTTAATCTCTCCTTAAAATAATTAGAAAGATTCTTATCTTCACACCATACATAGCAGCCCTTAAATCCAAATCTTATTTTACCTCCAAATAATTTGTAGACAGCACCATGCAACAATTCATGTACAAAAGTTATAGGTATAAAAATAACTATCAAAAAAATAATTAAATACATCAAAGTATTTCCAGTAAAATCAATTAATTCATTCTGGGATAACAGGCTTACAAATAAATCAGAAATTCTATTCTGTTCTATATAGCAAAATGCATAAGCTAATAAAAAACATACTATATGCAATTTCCATGAAACTTTAAAAGACATGCCAACACCTCCATCATTGAGTATTGACATGTCCTTTGAATTATAAACCTTATTAATTTTTTATCAGTTAACTATCCCATACTTCACCAAATTCACGTAAATTCTATACTGTACGTTGTTGGATATCCTCAGCCTTTCCAACTTACATCAACAAATTTCACTGTAATATCCGAAAGATTAAATGTATAGATATTTTTCACCTTATATAAGCGCAGGTCTATATTGTCTTTACTTTCCTGTAGATAATCGTCTATGGCTCCGTACAACTCATTATAAAATTTCTTTACCACATACTCTGTAAATGAAAGGTTTTTAGACATTAACATTCCAAGATTATAAAATCTTATTTAATTATATCAAATAATGTAATTTTTTGATATAATTAAATAGCATTATCACACCATAGAAAAGCTAGAACGTATTAAAAATATTACAAACGATGTTCTTCTGAAAATATGTAAGGTAATGGACTGCACTTTGGATGATATTATGAAAACTATAAAAGAATTAAGAGGCACATTTTATATGGAACTAACCGAGATTATTACACTTACAAATATGTGTATGATCTATGATGACAAACGAAATGTTCTTGTTCAAGAAAAGGTTTGTAAAGACTGTATAATATTACTAGGCGGTCACGTTAAAAGACACGAATCAATTGTTGACTCAATGATAAGAGAAATTCATAAAGAAACAGGATTAACGATATCTAATATTGAATTTTGTGGTAAAGGTGTAACAGAACAATATTTTAATAAAAATTCTCCTTACATAGAACCTATACTAAAATAAATGAGGTGATAACAATGACGCCAATAATGAGTTTTTGGCCAAGCATCTATAACAAGATAAAATCTCAGGAAAAGCTTGTGGAATATCGCAGGCGCTTTCCAGAAGATTGCCAAATGGCCTATATGTATGTTAGTAAACCAGTCAAGGCAATATGTGGTATCATTTATTTCGGACAAATTCACTCGCTTGAAGATTGGAAAACAGAATACTCGAACGATGCAAACGTAGAGCAAAGAATAGACGATTATATCAATTCATATAGGTATGGTGCAGAAATAATCGCATTACAAGAGATACAACCAATCTCATTAGATTCCCTACGTGAGAATATTTCAGGCTTTGTTGCTCCACAATCCTATTTGTTACTAGAAAATAATGAGCGATTGAAAGACTATATATCGTCAAACACCTATTTCATTGGCAATAGGATTTATAATAATACTACTAATATCTTTCCTGAACATATATGCAAGAGGTATTAAATTATGTTAAAAGTATTTGAGGCTTTTGCCGGTTATGGAAGTCAGCGTATGGCATTAAAAAATCTAGGTATTCCTCACGAAATAGTTGGTATTTCTGAAATTGAAGGGGATGTTATTTTGTCATATGCCGCCATACATGCTAATTTATTAAAAATTAGAAATAACGCCACCAATGAGACAGATGATGAAATGAGAGAATATCTATCAAGTATAAATACACCATTAGATTATCGTACATTTACCAGTAGAGTTAATTCCTTGAAAGGAGAAAAACTCAAAGATATGTACATTGCAAATAAAATATCCAAAAACTATGGAGATATCAGATTTATAGACCCTACTGTTCTTCCGGATTTTGACTTTCTCACATACTCTTTTCCATGTCAAGATATATCTGTTGCTGGATATCAAAATGGTCTTGATGCTAATTCTGGAACAAGGTCATCACTTTTGTGGGAATGTTGCAAAATCATTGAGTCAAAAAGGCCTAAATATATGATGATGGAAAACGTAAAAAATCTGGTTGGTAGCAATCACAAAAGGAATTTTTTACAATTCTTAACCTATCTAGAGTCTTTAGGATATTCGAATTATTGGGATATTTTAAATGCTAGGGATTTTGGGATTCCACAAAATAGGGAACGTGTATTTTGTATTAGTATTTTGAACAATCAAAAAGACTTTCATTTTCCCGATACCATCCCTTTAGAAGTAAAAATGAATGATTTGCTTGAAATAAATGTACCATCCAATTTTTATCTTAGCCATAAGCAATGCACCGAAAAACCAATCAAACAAGATTATATTTATTGTCTAGACTCGAATTATTGGAAAGGTACATTCTTGAAAGACTTTTTAGAGAAAAAACGAAGGCAAGTTGTCTCAGGTCCTATAAATGAAGAAGGATACTATCCAGCAAGAAGATTAACACCTCATGAAACATGGCGTTTTATGGGTGTTTCTGATGAAGATTTTAAAAAAGCAAGTACCCTTGTTAGTAATACAAGTTTATATAAACAATCTGGAAACAGCATTGTAGTACCCGTACTTGAAGCCATTTTTAAAAAATTATTTATCGATTATCAAAAGGAGGAAAATAAAATGGATCCAAACAAACAATTATTAATCAAACTCTTCAGAGAAAATGTGAAAGGTAAACACCCAGATGTCACTGGTCGAAATATCCGTCATGATGGAAGAAACGGCAATTGGCTTGAAGAACAATTTGGTAAAACCCCAGATGCTGATAATCATGCTGATTTTTTTGGGTATGAATTGAAAAACGAAACAACAAGCAAGACTACATTTGGTGATTGGTCTGCAAATGAATACATTTTCAAAACAGGAAGATATACAAATCTTTTTAAAGGATCTACTGGTTCTGAAAAACAAGATTCATTTTGTGCTATCTTTGGCACTCCAAACCCCGATAAAAACAATAGATGCTCATGGTCTGGTAAACCTACCCCTAAAATTAACGGATATAATGAATGTGGTCAAATTCTTATTATAGAATCAAATTTAGATATCGTTGCACTTTATTCTTACAGTAAAGATATGCGCATTAACAAATCTTCGATTGTTCCAGCACAATTACAAATTGATAATTTAGAAATTGCTCGATGGTATGGATTGACGGATAGAAACGGCATAAAAACAAATAAATGCCTTTCCACAAAATTAGAAAACAAATTCGGAGAAAATGGTTGGTTTACCTGCAAAACTGATAGATATGGAAATTACAACGAAATATGCTTCGGTAATCCATTCAACTTTAATCAATGGATTGACTTGGTAAGAAGAGGAATTGTTTTTTTCGATAGTGGCATGTACCAAGGAAACAAAAGACCGTATTCTCAGTGGCGAGCAAATAATACTTATTGGGATAGTTTGATAGTCGAAAGATATGAATAATTGAAGGAGAAGGTACAATGTTTGAACTCAAATATACTTGCGAGATAACGATTTACGAAGTTCCAGTCCAATGGATTCCAAAAATTGAGTTATATTATCCTGATTTACCCCAATTTCCAATAATGTATATCCACGTTAAGACTGATAATCAACGTTTGATTGCTTGTCCAGTTTCAGTAAATTATCATATTCATGCCAATTATTGCGATGCAGTATTTACAGTTTTATGTAATACAGATGTAAATAGCAATCCCGCTATTATAGCAATGTTACAGGATGAAATCTCCAACCGTATAGGAATGAAAGATAAAATAACTTTACAAACCGTTATTGACTGTTGTAATGGTAATTCCAAATACGAAACATTAATGGAGGATTTATGGACATACATTGAAAAGTCCTATGGGCCATGTATTCCTTTTGGACGCTTCTACGAAGAAATATATTCAATACCAAGATTTGTATCTGCATGGCAACCCAAAACCGGTAGGCAAAGCGAAATGCGTATGCTATATAACTTTATGAGTGCGTTTGGTCAAGAAGTTTCCTTTCCAAAAGAGTGGTCTCATTTAGAGTATTATATTATACCAACATATATTGATGTGCAAAATAAAGATTATTCCAATTTTCCTATATTTAAGAAGTTATATCATGCAATCAAAATATTGTTTGAAATAGAATTTTCAAACACTGTTTGCATTGATAATATCAATTTTAAGGTTATGCCAAAAGCATGGAAGCAAAACAAGGAAGCATTTATTCAAAACGTAAGTAATCATCTACTCTTGGAAGGCAAATTTACTAGAGAAGATAAATTTTATGCTGAAAGACTTGTAGATGCTTTCAATAGACATGCATGGCGAGCTGAATATTTTATAAGTGCATTTTTAAATATAGAACAAACAGATTACAAGCTTTGGACTAAAACATTTTTTAAGGAATTCTATGATAATGGTTCAAAACTTAAAGGATACTCTGAAAAAGTAATTGCCTGTTTTTTACAGCAGGGATTTGCTAAAAATGAGATTATACCTATAGATACTTGGATAGAAACTTTTTATCAATTTCCATTGGGAATAGAAACACGTTCTATATTTTATGATGCATTTATTGAACTCGGAAAACTGGAACGAGTAATATGGTTGGCCAGTCAATCAAATAAAACTAATATGAAAAATTTTTTTGATATACTCTGGTGTCAACGATATGGTGTTATTGGGAATTCAGAACTAAGAGGCGTAAACCCATTAGCTTGTTATGGGTGCAAACTCAATAAAACCTGTGTTGGTCTATCAGCTATATCGAATACAAAAGTATATATAAAAAATGATATGAAGCAAACTGATTTGTCTAAACTCCCAGCAAGCATTACTGATTCTGTCACATTCATTTGCTCTCTTGAAGATAATGTCCCTAAAAAAGTTTACAAGAAGAGTGGATCCAGTTGGATTCTTAATGACGAATTTAGTGGCTATATCATGACTGAGAACAATAAATTGGAAGAAAGCCTTATTAACAAAGAAATAATTACTGTCTCAGAGTTTATTTTGAATAATTAACATAAAAAGCGGAGAGTTTCATATTAGAAAACTCTCCGCTTTTTTATAACACATTATTTTTCTCAAGAAATGCAACCATCTTTTTAGCAACCGCTTCAATAACATTTACGCACACAGAATTACCAAATTGTTTATATGCTTGTGAATTAGATACTGGAATTATAAAATCTTCTGGAAAGCCCTGTAATCTTGCACACTCTCTTGGAGTAAGCATCCTAGGATTTCTACTAGGTTGTTCAATTAAAGCCTCACTTCCATCTTTATAATATCTAGCACTAATTGTGCTGGTATATTTACTTTGTGAATTGAATAGACAAAATCCAAATCCATTCCCTTTCTTTTCGTGCAATTTTTTGGGTTAAATGAAAAACTAACTTCCGTTTCATCGTAAACTATTGTAACTGCAAGTGTAAAGTCAGTTTTTAGAATTAAACTTAGTGGAAATAAGACCTGAAATAAGCTATAATTCGCATAATATAATCTTTTTTTAGGGTTTATAAGCAGGTTTAATAAGCCTACGGAAATCGCCTTGCAAAACTAAGTTCCGTTTGCTTCAACTTTGCATGATTAAGTTCCGCTGATACTTGCCCTAAATTTTTGATATATTATTTATTAAATAGTGCAGGTTTTAGATGTACCTCATCTGCATGGATATGTTTTAATGATAACTTTTCTAACATTGAGACGTCTAAAAACATTTGGGCTAGTTTGAATGGTGTATTTCCGTTTAAACTAGCTCTTGCTGTACTATTAATATGGTTCATCATTAAGGTAACATCTTCTTGAGTCCTATTATTAAGAGATTTTCCTTTAGGTATTATATACCTTATGTATTCATGATTTTTTTCTACGTGTGGCTTCTGATAAGATGCCATATGATTACAGTAGAATATTTTAGTTCTTTGATTTCCTTCACTATCTAATTCTAAAACTTCTGGGCTTTTAAATTCGGAGCCGTTATCTGTTAGAATAACAGGAAAGCTACATTTAAATACTTCATGGCCTAACACCTCATATAGCTTGTCTATTACATCTTTAACAGCCGTCTGACTACAGCTATCTATAATAAAAGCAAGCATCAAGGAACAATTTCTAAACATAAAAGTGAGAAGCACTTTGCCACTTCGCGTGCCGTGTACTGTATCCATTTCTATAACTGGTGTATTGGGGTTATTTTCAAGAAATTTAATAAAGTCCTCGAAAGTTCGTCCAGCTCTATGTGCTGAATCTTTTACTACAGGAGATGTAGATTTTTTTCTTGGCTTAAACTTTACTTTTCTAGGTAGATCAATATTCCTAGCTGTAAAAGCATTGTTATCAAAATAATAATATAATGTTCTTTCACAGCAATTTATCTCATCTTTATGATGAGTAAAAATATGAGATATTGACTGTCCTTTCAAAATAAGTGGAGAAATTACTTCATCTATCTTTTTTAGTTCATTTGAAGTTATATTAAGTCCTTCTCTAGATGTGACTAATAGTTCCTTATACTTTGTATCTGCAACTTTAGCTTTATAATAGCTCTTTTCATCGGTGCACGTAGTGACTGTGCTGCAACCGTTGCAGACATACGGGTAGCGGTTAAGTTTAGTGCATTTCTTGATTGAATATTCATTACAGGACCTATAACAGTTTGTAAACCTACATTTCTTACATTGTTTGCCACAGCTACTATTACACAAGTTTGTCTTTGTGCAACTTTTTCTGTGCTTGCATGATTGTAGATTAATTTCTTTTCGCTTGCTTGATTTAAGAAATCTATTCCGCTTGATCTCTTTAGAGATAGTAGTTGGGTCCTTCTTAACTCTTTCATCAATTTCTTTTAATGTGTAATTTTGATCTAGCCCGTATTCAATTATAAGTCGATCTTCTATCTTAAGGTGTTTTCCTTTGCATAAATCTTTATTTGACATAATTGATCATCCTAATATACTAAGGACAAATATCATTTTAATTATATCAAACTCTTTGCATAACTAATTTCCGTTTGACTTAGAAAACGGAAGTTACTTTTTCAATTTACGCATAAAAAATAACTAATAAATGGAGTGGTATGATCCACTCCATTTATTGGTTATAAAACCTCATATTTACTTAAGTAGGATAACATTGTTTTTGCAACAGCTTCTATAACAGGTATACAAACAGAATTACCAAATTGTTTATATGCTTGTGAATTCGAAACCGGAATGATAAAGTTTTCAGGAAATCCTTGTAATCTGGCACATTCTCTAGGTGTTAGCATCCTTGGATTTTTTTCTTCCTGCTCAATCAATGCCTCACTTCCATCTTTATAATATCTTGCACTAATTGTACTAGTATACTTACTTTCTGAATTAAAAAGACAAAAACCAAATCCATTACCTTTGCTTTCATGCATCTTTTTGCGCTCCAAATGACCTTGGTACAATTTATCTGAAATAGTAAATCTATCAGACACTTCTCTATCTAATATATTTCCTACCTTTACATTATCATTTGGTTTTCCTTCTGGATAATGAAACTCTTCATAATTATTAGGTAGATAATCTTTATTAAATCCCACAATAATTATTCGTTCTCTATTCTGAGGTATTCCAAAATTATATGCATTTAATACTTGTGGTTCTGGCACATAATAATTTAATTCATCTAAAATAGCAAGAATAACCTTGATAGTATTACCTTTATCATGCCCCTTTAGCTGTTTGACATTTTCAAGCATAAAGGCTCTAGGCCTTTTCTCTTTTAGTATTCTGGCAATATCGAAAAACAAGGTCCCCCTTGCATCATCAAATCCCTTTTTTAAGCCAGCCTGTGAAAAAGGTTGACATGGAAATCCTGCTAATAAAATATCATGGTCTGGAATATCTTTCTCATCAACATGTGTTATATCACCATCTGGCTCTTCTCCAAAATTAATTCTATATGTCTTTTGTGCAAACTTATTCCATTCAGATGAATATACTGTATATCCTCCATTCCTTTGGAACGCCTGACGAATTCCACCTATTCCTGCAAATAAATCTATTTGCGTAAATCTACATTCTTCTCGTGGTGAATTCTTGAGTGGTGGCTCCGTAGGAAAACTAATAATTCTACTATAAATATCATCTGGAATTTCCTTTTTACCAGTCTCCCACTCTTTTAACATTTTTTCTTGTTCCACAGTGAATCCTAATGCATCTGAAAATTCTTTCCGTGTAATATCTAATTTATTTCTGACAGATAATATTATCTCGCTTTTGCTCAAAATATCAGCCCTCTCTTTGTTTATATAACGTTACTTAGTATAACTAATATTAGCTAATTGTTCAAGCAATAAGCTAATACTTAATAAAATATTATCATCCAGAACCTTTATATATTATTTTCTCCTTAAGAATCTTCCTATTTTTATTATCTGCTATTACTCATACTCTTCTGTAATTAAGCTATTCCAATAATTATTGTTTGCTCTCCATTGAGAATAAGGTCTACTATTTCCTTCATACATTCCACTATCAAAAAATACAGTTCCATCTTTCACAAGTTTTATCCATTCATCATAATTCATTGGTTTACCAAAACATATTTTCACATAAGTACCTGTGTCATCCTTTTTGCAAGTAAACCATCCCTTATCATTAAATTTATCTTCTAACTTCTTTTTTAAACATTTTTTATTGCATCTCTTTTTAGTGCATGTTGCTAAGCATTTATCCTTGCACTTTTCAATTGGAGTTGATTCTCCATACCATCTTGCTACTATTATCTTTTCTTTTTGGAATTCTGTTGGTATAATATTAGATTTATTTTCTCTTTTATCATGTAGGTATGAGTACACAGCAATAATATCCTTATTACCTGTAATTTCCAATCTTTGTCCATATGTATTATAGTCTCCTATTTTAGGACAGGGTGTACCAGACCAAGAGTATCTACCTTCTTTTTCTGTGTTTGGTCTACCAAAAATCTTTATAAAACTGTTTTGCTTCTCGCATTTAGATTTTCCCACGAATAAATTCTTATAGTTTGGCATAGTAAAAATATATTCATTAGCCGACCAATCTCCAAAAGTTGTTTTTGATGTAGTCTCATTTTTTAACTCGTATCCCATTAAATCAGCTTCATTATCAGCATTCGCAGTAATTCCAAACTGCTGCTCTAACCAGTGCCCCTCTCTACCATCATGTCGAACATTTTTATCATCCGTATTAGGCTTTTTACCTTTTACATTCTTATTAAATAATGCTATAATATCCTTCTTTGCAGTCATAATCTAAATCCCCTTTCAAATAAAATGTATTCAAATTATCATACTGGTTGTCCCATAAAAAGTTCTAGTACCTTTCTACTATCAAACTCTCCCAATAGTTATTGTTAGCTCTCCACATAGAATAAGGTCTAGGATTTCCTTCATGCATTCCACTATCAAATATAACTATACCTCTACGAACTAATTCAAGCCAATTTTCGTAGGACATAGGTGCTCCAAAACAAATTTGATAATATGCTCCTGTATTATCAGTTTTACAAGTAAACCATCCATTTTGGTTAAATTTATCCTCTACTTTTCTTTTTAGAGATTCTTTTCTCCATTCAGCAAGAATAAGATTTTCAACTTTAAAATCTTGTGGTATTATATTGGATTTATTAGGTCTTCTATCTTCGTTATAATTATAAAGAGCAATAACATTACCATCAGGTGCTACTATTAATATTTGACCAAAGCGATTATATCCATGAATACAAGGACATGGTGAACCAGACCAAGAATACCTTCCAGTAACGTTTTGTCCAAAAATACTTAAGAAGATGTCCCTTTTTGCAACTGCAGTATTAGCAGAAAATATATGAGAAAATATATCATTTTTATAAACATAATAATCAGCCGACCAATCACCAAAGGTTATTTTTGAACTAGTTTCATTTTTAAGCTCATAGCCATATAAGTCCGGAGCATTATATCCATTTGCAGTTATTCCAAATTGTCTTTCTAGCCAATGCCCATACCTTCCATCATGTCTTTGATTTCTACCAGAAACATCTGGTGTTCTTCCCCTTACATTTGAGTTGAATAACTCTATAATCCTCTCTTTTGCATTCATAATTCTATTCCTCCTTTAAGTAAAACTTGATAAAATTTATTATAATACCATAAACTTCAAATGTACATTAATTTTTACAGCAATAAATCTACTTAGTGGTCTTGTGATTTAGTTACTCCCAAAATTTATTAACACATTTCACTTGATTATAATTTTTTCATATCAATCGAGTAGGAGGAAAACAATTATTTTGTTTTCCGACCTCTCACACCACCAGTACGTACCGTTCGGTATACGGCGGTTCATTAGAATTTAACGCTTCATTTGATATGTTTGTGTTAGACTAATAAATCCTAGAGATTCTATGTATTTATTATTTAAAGACTTGCTCAAAATCGGGCTGTTGGAGATTCTCCAATAGCCTTTTCTTGTATTTGCATATTCCCATGCTTTGTATTTATTGCTTCCTAGTTTAGCTAGATTTCTTTGTTTAGTGCTAATCTTCTTCCATTGTTTCCATATACAAGCTCTTAGTCTTCTTCTAATCCATTTGTCTAGTTCAACTAGCTTTCCGAGTGCGTTAGCAATTCCATAGTAATTAATCCACCCTCTTGTAATTTGATTTAATTTTAATAACCTGTATTCAATGCTAATTCCTTTATTTCTATTAGTACAGTATTTAACCTTTTCCTTAAATCTCTTTATGGATTTCTCATGGATTCTTATTTCTGCTCCGCTTCTCGAGAAGTAAAACGAAAATCCTAAAAACTTTCGTTTAGATACAAAGTCTACTGCACTTTTATCCTTATTTACTTTAAGTCTTAAATTATTTTCAATTATATTGGTCATAGATTTCATTACTCTAAGCCCTGCTCTTTTGCTTTTGACATATACATTATTATCGTCTGCATATCTGCAAAATTTGTGACCTCTCATTTCAAGCTCTTTATCCAATTCATCTAACATTATATTTGCTAATAATGGACTTAGCGGACCACCTTGCGGTGTTCCTTCTTCACTTCTTACTGAAACCCCATTAATGAGCATTCCGCTTTTGAGATATCTTCTTATTAACAATAACAATCTTTTGTCTTGCATCTTCTTTTAAGTTTACTCATAAGAATATCATGATTGACTTTATCAAAGAACTTCTCTAATCCATATCTACAACCCATCTATTTCCTTGATTTATATATTGTTTTGATTTCCTTATAGCATCCTGTGCTCCTCTACGAGGACGGAATCCGAAACTATTTTCAGAAAATAAAGGTTCATATATTTTAGATAATACTTGAGCAATTGCCTGTTGAATCAATCTATCTTGTACAGTTGGTATTCCTAGAAGTCTAACTCCGCCATCTGGTTTAGATATTTCTTTTCTCCTTACAGGTGACGGATTATATTTACCTTCTAGTAGCTTAGCCTTAATGGTTTCCCAGTGCTTCTTGATATGCTCACGAAGTTCATCGGTCTTCATTCCATCAACACCGTGACTACCTTTATTGCTAATTACTCTTTTAAGTGCTAGAAGCATATTATTCCTTTCTAGAACTTCTTCAAGTAATCTACTAGTATCAAATGTTTCATCGTTTACGCTTTCCCTATTTGGTAAAACCATAGAATTACTTGGCACCTTTGATTTACCTTGAAGTTCCACTTCTACTTCCATCACTTGGTCTCTATATTGAGTTTTCTGCTTTCTTTGTAATTTCTTTGATTTATCCAAAGTTGTAAACCTCCTAATGTTCAGTCCTTCATCCGCTATCGCGTTTAGCGGAGTTACTATGACTTCTGCTGACTTCTGATAAATTCAGTTATACATCGCTGTATAGGTTGTACTTAGAAATTTAATTCTGTTAGCACATATCTATCAGACCTCCCCAGGTAAGACCACGTACTTTCACCTCATCCATCTGCCACATTTACTCTTTCTGTTTCGGATAGTTATCGGGCTTTACTTTGTTTTGCAAGTTTACCCACAGAATTGAGCCTCAAATGTGATTCGTATACCTCAGACCAAGGCTTTGCCGCCGACTTCCTTCAGATTCCACCTCACGATGGACACCCTTGTCTTAAGCTAATGGTTGGCACTATCAGCCCCCATTACGGACTTTCACCGATTAGCACGTGCCCATGCTGGGCACACAAAAAAAACAAGTAAAGTTGCATTTGCACTTTACTTGCTAATAATTATACACTTAAATTATATATTCTGTTGCAAAAATAAGCTTTTGAAAATAGCTTCCAATACATTGACTACGATACTATTACCTGACTGTTTATATAAACTCGTATTACTAACCAACTGACTAGCCTTATAAAAATCTTCATCAGTACATCCCATTAATCTCCAAGTTTCAAGTGGCGTTAAACGTCTAACCATATATTTCCCTTCATCGTTTTTCTTGTCAGTCACTACTTGCCTTCTGTGCTTAGCTAAAAAATCCTTTAAGGTTACACCTTTCCAATAATTTGAATCCAAACAGTAACTAACTTCTTGTTTAATTTCAGTATCCATGACTTGCCCATTTGTTAGGTAAAATGACTCCCTTACATTTTCTTCTAAAATATCATATAAAAATTTTTCAAGATTAACAGGCTCTGGGAACTCAAAATCTATTTCATGATCAAGTATGCTAATACAAAAAACTCGCTCTCTATTCTGTGGAATTCCAAAATCACGAGCATTTAATATAGCCCATTTATTTTTATATCCTACAGACTCTAAATATTCTAAAAACTTTTCAAAATTTTCTTTATGATTTTTTCCCACTAAATTTTTCACATTTTCCATCATAAGATATTTAGGCTTTTTAGCTTCAATAATTTTGCAACATTCCCATAGTAATGAAGACCGAGTACCAGAATCTGCATTTAGTCCACTTTGAAATCCTGCAACAGATATATCTTGACAAGGAAATGAATATGTAAACAAATCAAAATCCGGAAGACTTGAAGGATCAATCCTTTGAATATCACCATAATTATGAATCAATTTATTTGCTAAGTACATTTCTTTCAATTTATCTTTTTTTAATTTTCTAGCCTTATTTTCAAAGGTTTTATAATCTAGTGGTACATTTATTCCCTCTAAATAGTTATATATTTCTTCTTGATCTGATGGGATCAATTCACCTATTTTTTCCTTTAAATTCAAAAATTCACTATGAATGGCTGCATATGATAATAATACGTCCCCTTCAATTTCTGATATACCTACTACTTCATGAGGTATATTCAAATTCCTCAAAGCCATTCTTTGACTACCATAACCTGCAAAGGCTTCAAACACTTTTAGCATATATTACTCCTTAACTCCAATTTTCTATATCAATCATATAAAATAAGTTCTATTAATCAATATTTTTTCATTTCATATTCAAGGCTTTCTCCTTCCAAAACATTATATTGAAAAATCATATAAAACTCAATGTATAATGATTCATTCAATGTATATAAATTCAATTTAGTTTTACACCATTTAACTATTAACACATGGAACTTCCTTTTTCATTAAATGTTATCCTTTCGCTACTTCACTATATCTTGAACTAAAACGTACAACTCCCTTTCCATGTCAAGGGACAATATGGATTTTTATTTACTCCATATTAAAACACATCTACATTTTATTTTAAATCAGGCACAATCCTTGTAAAATTTAGCTTCCCTCATATCGTGACTACTGAATCCGCATTATGAAGTCAGCGAATTCTTATTTCCGCGTAAAAGTTAGACCCACTAACCCCCAAAATTCCCCAAAACAACTTTGTGGAACATATAAAACACATTATGAAATTTTCTAAAAAAGCTCTAACCCCTTTGATATCAGCCTATTTACGTAATAGCTTAACAACTGTCTCAGCGTGTGGAGTATTGGTAAACATCTTGAATTTTTATTATATAATACTTAAGTTGAACTATAAGGTATGAATATCTCACATTCTTCATCTATATTTGCTATTTGTTGATTAAGCGATTCTTTACAGGTGTCTATATCGTAATATATTTTTAGCTTACTATTCATTCTTTCAGTTATACCTAGATATAGAATTTTTTTCAACTTATCAGATAATTTAATTTCCATTAGATTTCTACAATTTCTCAATCGTCTAAAATCAAGCTCTTCAATTAATATTCCTTGTCCTTTAGATAAGTCCAATTTTTCTATTTCAGTGTTGATAATATAAATATGGTTATTTGAATCTGCTATATAATCTATCCCCAAAAGCGTTGACTTTGCAATTTTCTTCTTTAAATTTTCATTATAATTAGGATCATTACTTAATAATGATTCTCTTACAAAAAAAAATTTCTTATCATTCTCTAATTCGAATATTTGGTAATCAGTGTTATAAATAGCTTCATTGACAAAGTAATCGTATATATTATTGTAATCTATTCCTGTATTTTCTACTAATTTCTTTTTTAAATAATTAGTTTTCATATCATTTGCTTTTTCACAACTTTCAATTACTTCTTTTGCAATCTCTTTAACTCTAGTTATAGTTAAATCTTGGAGTTCATTTTTTTGATGTTCTTTCACTTCACTAGCAATCCTATCAACTATTTGATTTTTTATTTCCTCACTATTACACATATGACACCTCCTAAATATTGTT
This sequence comes from Clostridium sp. YIM B02569, assembly GCF_022320765.1. Taxonomy (NCBI): domain Bacteria; kingdom Bacillati; phylum Bacillota; class Clostridia; order Eubacteriales; family Clostridiaceae; genus Clostridium; species Clostridium sp. YIM B02569. The sequence continues at coordinate 41,607 of NZ_JAKJJX010000007.1, forward strand.
CTATTGCTACTTATTATTTAAGAAACAAAACAATATATTTTAATTAATTTAAAAACAAAATAATTTATTATTTTTATTTTATACAAATATTGTTTTGTTTCTCTTATAATATATTTTTATCTTTATATTTTAAAAATTAAGCTCTCACTCTCTTTTGCTGATAAAATTTTAGTTCCAATGTTAAAGTCTACCTTAATTCTTGCATTTGTTACAACACCATACTCCCCCTCCTTTTCTTGAATATTTTTAATTATTCCATTACCAAAAGCTTTATGATAAATTTTATCTCCTATTTTTAAGCTACATATATATTCAGGGTTCTTTTCAATATATCTTTGCTTTATTAAAAATTCTTCTTCTTTATTTTGTAAACAAGCCTTCATAAATTCAGAAACCTTCATATTACTCTCAATCCAGTTTTTAAATTCTGGCTTGATATCATCATTATAATATGAGAAAGTCTGTGTATATTTTTTAGTTACACCCTCTCGTATTATTTCATCTATACAACTAAAACTCTTTGTTATATCATAAAATTCTTCAAATTCATATTTATATCTCCACCTCAAATCTGGTTGTCCAAATATTGATTTAATGTTATTTTTTTCTGGATTAATCAGTTCTATATTCTTGATGGTCCCAATCGCTACTCCTCTTATCCCTAATTTATCTTTTTCCAACAACATAATGAATTTTTTACACATTTTTGGCTTTTTTTCGCTTGCATAAGTCCTATTGGTAATCACTCCATCAAGATTATCAAAGTCTACTTTTAAAACTAACCATTCATTCATTCGAATTTAACCTCCCAAAATAATATATTTTTTAATTATCAGCCAAAGCTATTTGGTTACCAGCTATGCTTAAATTGATAATATCATATAATTATTATTGAGTCTATACGTTTTGTAAATTTTTTCTTAATTTCTTGCTCTAGAATAAAAACCCCGTTTAGGATTACTAATTATTCCTACATTTTTTAACGCTAATAAGGTAAATCTTACCTTTTTATGAAAACTATTTTCCCCTGTAATCTCACTCTTAACACTTATTACTTCTTCAGTAAGATTAAATCTTTCAATAACTGCTTGATATATCTCTTGTATATGAATGAGTTCTTCATTCTTTTCTGTCATTAAGCTTTCTATCAGTTTTGGTATGGCTTGCATTATATCAGCTTGAGATGGTATTATATCTTCTTTACTACTTAAATCTTTAAGTCCACCACTTTCTTTTTCTTTTGCTATTTCTTTTGCTATTAACTTTGTCACACTTTCACTTATATTTGATTGTATATTAAGCCATTCTGTTACCTCTTCATTATTATCTTGAATCGATATCTTTCTACTCATTTTCATTCCTCCAAATAACTTGCTATGCAAGAACTAGTATACTTTTATATTAATATAACTTTTCTTGTAATACAATATTAGATATATTAATTTTCTCACAAAAGCCTTTCTATCAAAAAATGCACACCCCTAATTCCAAAAACATTAGGGGTGTGCATATCCAACGTAAAATTCTATAAATCTAAGCTCAAAACTTAAAATTTTCCGCCACAGTTTGTCCTAATAAACACTGAAAGCCACTGAAATCAGTGGCTTTGCATTGTATTAAAATTCTAGTTCTTATTTGGTGGAGACGAGGGGTTTTATACTTAAATACAGATACTTCTATTATAAATATTTCGTCACCTTATTATATACACTGACGATCATATTATGCAATTATCTTTCTAATTCCTAAGTATTAGCTCTAATTTTAATTTTCCATTAACAGATTTAAATTTAATTTTGATACTTTTCCACCCAATTCTCCCCACAATACTCCTCTATCTGCTCAACAATTTTCTTCAAATAATTATTTAAGTTCTGATTATCCTCTAATGTATTAGCAAATCAAACATTAGCCTGCCCAAATCCATAAGACGGGCTATTTTTCTTACCTTTTCTTGGAACATACCATAATGTACGCCTATGTCTAATTCCACTTGGAAGTAAAACACAGTCTTGTGCTTTTGCCATTACATTATAATTTTGATAATATTCAGAATCCATTGCGACTGTTTCATAGTTTCTATATACAGTCGCATGCTTGTACCAACCAACTACTGAAGTAAAATCAACACAGTCATCTTTCGCACACCATATAACTAATACATAATCTACTGAATCTTCATCCTTATATAATTCACAGCCTTGAATTTTTTCAATATGCAATTGATTTCTATTTTCTCCGTTAGTTGTCTTAGTTTCAAAAATCCTAAACAATATTTAGTATCATCACCATCAAACGTCATTGTTTCAAAATTATAAGCTTCATGTGCATCATCATTATCTTTTACCCATGAACCTCCATTTTTAGGACGGTCTTTTTTAGTAACGCCCTTATAATAGTCCATCCATGCAATATTACAAAACAAAATTTTCATTATCAAAACATCCCTTTATTTAACACTCAAATCAATCTGTATCTCCCTAAAAACTTCCGACGAAATATTACTGACCTCAGGATCTATCTCAAATGTATCCCACTGTGGCGTTCCCCCTAAAATCAAATTAAACCACTTTTCTCTATCCTTAACTGTTTTATATATGCTTTCATCTATTGTATTTTTAATATAAGGATAATATACATCTAAAGTAACATCCTTATCTTCTTCCCTTAACTTCGCTGTAAGACTGTTTATTCTATCTATCCTTCCCACTCTTTGTTCTAAAGATGCTGGATTCCATTCTAGGTCATAATGAATTATTCTTTTACATTCAATTTGCAAATCTAGACCTTCTTGCAATGTTTTAATTGAAATTAATACTTGAGGATAGAATGGCGTATTAAATCCTGCTTTTAACTTTTCTTTTAAAACATCTCCTGTTCCTCCTATAACTATTCCTACTACATCACTGCTCTTTAATCCAAGCTTCATGTTTTCTCTTGTTGCTGTTGGAGCATTTAAGTAGTTATTTATAAATCTTTCATATGCCTTTTCCCAGTCTAATAAATCTCCTTTTTTAAAAGTTTTATTAACCCAAAAAGTCTCATCCTTATCTTTGTATTTTTCACTTATATTTTTAAGTTCAACAAAAAATCTCTTATCTTTTCTAAGAAAACTTATCATCGATGATACAAGTTCATCTCGTTCTGATGGATTTAGCTTATTTAAGTTTTCCCTATATCTTTCCCATATCCCCTTATAATTTAAAATATTATTTATTATTCTATCTGATATATTTCTTAGCTCTTCCTTGACTTCATCATCTTCAGAATCAATTTCATAATCATCTTGCTCTAAATTTAAGCCAAGTGATACATACTTAGAATTTAAAATATTTTCTACTGTTTGCTTTTGCTCTTCAGAAATTCTCTTTTTCCAATCCTTCAATTTATCTAATACTATTTTAAAAACCAAATGCTCTATTATCCTTTTAAGATACATATAGTTAGCCTTTACTCCAAAATTATACCTTGAATATAAATTAGATACTTCTTTATTTATCTCCCTTGCCTTTGGTAAAATAGTTTTCTTTTCTCCACATACTTCAATTATTGGAATAAGCACTGAATATATATAATTTTCCTGCAATAAAAACCATAAAGAATCTTGCTTGTTATAAAACCTTCTGCAATAATTGTCAAATCCTTTGAGATTACTTGGAAACAACTTATCAATATCACTTTCATAAGATTTATTTAGTCTATCTGATATTTTATCTTTAAGTGCTTTTGCTGTCTCAATTCTATTACAAAATATTAAAGTTTTCTCACCCTTTTTAAGACATTTAACCACATCACCCGATATATGATTAATCTTAGGATGCTTTATATTATTTATTTCCATATCTCTAAGCATCTTTAACGAAGGTAAATCTTTATCATAAATACTCGCTTTACTTGCTGTTTCAAAAGATGAAGTAAAGGATTGTTTAATATTAGTTATAAAAGTCCTGTCACCTCTATCTAATATTTCATATATTGCTTTTTCCATTAATGCAAATGGTAAATAAGCTTCCTTTGATAAAGGAATCCCTTCTTTTTCTTCTGAATCTAAAGCCCCTATAATTTCTTTTCTATATAAATCCTTTTTCTTTACATTCCTTACAATAATAGTTCTCATTACTTTTTCGAGTATATCCTTTTGCTCACATACAGATTTATAAACCTTGTAAGTTTCCTCTACGTCATAACTAATTTCATCTTGGCTATTTCCCAGTATTAGCTGTTCCAATAAAAGATTATCACCAGCACTCAAGTTCCTTACATACTCTTCAAATTGTTTTGTTAATTCCATATATTTTCTCATTTCTAAAAACAAGCTGTTTACTTTTTCTCTAAATTGTACAATTTCAACTTTAGTAGAATTTCCTTTTTCAAATAAAGACATTATAACTTTTAGTTCACCTTCATCTAGCTGAAAAGGTGTGGCTGTTAAAAAGATTGCTTTATTGAATTTTCCCTTTATTGAATGTTCTAACGCTTGCCTTTTAACTGCATACTCATTTTTTATTTTATGAGCTTCATCAAGAATAAATAAAGAAGATTTAGGGATAACAGAATTTATTGCCTTATATCTTAATTCTTTTATTTCACTCCATATGTAATCAATAGTATCCTTATCTATTATATTTTTACTTACATCAGCTTCATCTAACCTTTCATACCACGAATCTGGAATATTCTCATAAGCTATTCCCATGTCATAAAAATCCGAAGGATTCCTTACACTTTCATCTCCACCTAAGGCTTTAAGCACCTTTTCTCTTGTTTTTCCATGAAATCTTTTATGCCTAAACCAGCAAGATAAGAAAAAGCTTTTTTCATATACTCTTCCCATAGTTGAAAACACATTAACTGGAATCAATAATACCTTAGCTCCTTTTGCTTTTATAGCAATATCACTTATATAAGATGTTGAATTATCATTAATCTTTGCTATGTGCTCCTTCTTAAGAAATGTAATCCCTTTGTTTAAATTTACCTCTATAAAATTGCTTATATCCTCGTACCATTTATTATTTAATAGATGACTTGGTGTGACAATTATTACTGGTTTATTTCTATATTTAGAAAGATAATATACAGCTGTAGCAAATGCTATGTAAGTCTTTCCCATTCCAACATCATCACCTAATATGATTCCAGGAGTGTTTTTAAGCATTGAGATAATTGCAGAACAAGTTTTAGTTTGTAATTTACCTGATTCTTTATCAATTCTCTTTGATAAGTCAAAAAGCTCATCTAATTCTCTTATATCCATACCTTATCCCTCTAATCCATAACTTTTTATCATAAGCTGGTATTGTTTTTTTAATTGTCCTTTTGAATCTTTTACAATGGATTTAACTATTTTTTCTGCTTCTACTGTTAGGTCTATAAGGACTTTTTGCTTATATTCACTTTTCAGCCAATCTTCCTCAAATTCTAAATGCTTAACTATATGTAATATTTCAACCAAAAATAAAAATGTTTCTCCTTCACTTGAAGCGTTATTCTTATAATCTCTTATTATCATTGATAATAAATTCTTAATTCCAATTGGATTATTAATATAATTTATAAACGAACACTCTGAATAATATGGTTGCTCTAATCCATTTTTTAATGAAGCTAATGCCTTATAAAAACGTTGAAGATTTTGCCTAAAGTAAATATTAATTGATAAATTACTGTCTGATTTCATTTGGCTAATTAATTTTTTTATTCTTTCAAGTTCAATTAAACTCCTATATCTTCCTGCTAAGTAATCAATAATATCCTTCATATCAAATTCAAATTTTAACTTAAGATCCTCAGTAATAATTTCATCTTTATTGGGAATTAAAATTGGAACAAAGAAGCTGTATTCATTGCAAGCTATTTCTATATCCTGTGATTTTTCTAATGAAAAATTATTTATTATAAGCTCATCTTGCTTTTTTATAGCTTTAAAAATCACATGATCACTGTATTTTATTTCGCATGGCAAGATCATTTGCTCTTCTTTAAATTTAATAGTTAAATCCACACCATCAAAAACAGCACTTTCAACAAAATATGGTTTCTTATTTTCATCTATATCCTTTTCTATTACCTTAAGCTTTGAAACAGATACCTTACTGCAATCAGGAATAAAAAGCTTAGATTTAGTATAATTTAAAACACCAATTTCTATATTATTAAGTTTAGATATTTTAGACCTCATTGCATTATTTGTAAAATTAACTGAACCAGTTAAATAAAGATTATATCTATTATCAAATTCAGCCATTATAAGCTTACCATGCAGTGTTCTTGGAACTGCTTCTTCATCTTCTCTTTCCCATTCCTTAGGTACAACAAAAAAGTTTATATTTTTAAATTTATTATCTAATTCTTGAAAAATGCCAACTGGAGCATTAACCATATACTTATTTTCTAAATCATTAAAACTAGCCGGAAAACATATCTTAATTTTTATATCATGGTAAATCTCTATTAACTCATTAAAAAATGAAACTAAAAGACTGCCTTCCATAGCTTTTTCCCTATCATTTTCAAAGAATGGAGACATGATTGTTATAGACTTGCAAATTCCGCTGCACTTTCTTATTTCTTCAATAATTCTTGTAAATACATACTCTTTAGCACATGTTGATATTACTTTTGGGAAACCTTCAATACTATTAACTTGCTTTAAATATTTTATAATTTCATTAATAGCTTGAACATCATGAATATTATATTTTGTTTGCAGAAATGATAATATTTCATTTATATCATTTGACAATGTTGATTCTTTATCTAAATAAATATCGTAGTGCCACACAAGTTCAGCATTATAACAAAGACCTGATTTTGTAATATTAGCTGATGAAATTATAACTCTTAAAAATTCTTTATATAGAAGCAGGTAACATTTTGGATGGAATGTTTCAGTATCCACTACTATATGGTCATATAAAAAAGTTCTTCCCCCATTAAATTGATTTGCATCTGAAATTACAAGTATAGGCACTTCTTTTAATCTAAGTGCTATTTGATTTCTAAATCTTAATTCATTTTCATTAGGATCATCAATGATTCCTAAAAAAGCTGGAAGAATATGATGTTCAAATAATCCAGCATCAAATCCATAAGTCATAAGCATTGCTGCAATAGGTTTATTCCCACCATTATCTGCTAAATCAAAAAAATCAGTGTACTTCATCATTTGGTTCCCACCTCAAATCATTTATTAAAGTTATAATATTAGGTATTTTGTAACTATGAAGATAAGCTAATTTTTCAGTTTTTTTCGGATAATCATATCCTGTTAAAACAATTATCTTGTTTCCATCAATAGCGACCCAAGCTCCGCTTCTTCTCTTTTCCATAACTTTAATATGATATTTAATTAAATCCATTATAAAAGATTCATAATTTACATTTTCGCCTTTAGAATATTTAGATATAAAAATGTTAAAACTTCCTCCATGGTAACTTCCTGATACGCTGCTATAATTTTGTCTTGTAACAAGATTTCCAATATAGTTATTTTCAAAGATATCATCTAATATTTCTTTGGAAGCTTGTACACACTCATCTATAGTAATGCTGCCAAACTGCTCCTCTGCTGCTTTAATAATATTGCACCACAATCTATTGAATACAATAGCAAGTCTTTCAAATGCTAATATGGTTTTATATCCTTGAATAATGTAAGTTTCTTCATCAGTTTTTCCGTTAGAATTCGATATATCTTTAATGGTCTCCATAATATTAGAATTTTCATAATCATAGTTATGATAAATATAACTAACAGGTATAATAGATTTAGCATCATTTAATATATAATCTTTTAATAGACCCATTTCCTCTTCATGATATTCATCAAAATTTATAAACCCATCAAGACTAGCATGATATCCAAAGGATTTTACTGATCCTCTTCCTTCCTTCATAACTATACTTTGATCTCTTATAGCTTTTAAAACTAATTTGTCATATATAGCAGTATCAACAAAAGCCTTAGCTAACATCTCACCTTTATGAGTTAAATTTAATGATGCATCAACTAACAGAAGAGCCTCTAGACTAGTTCTGTAAGCACCTAACCCTCCAAGTTCCAATTGTCTTGATAAAAACTTGTATTCAAGTCCTAAGGTAGTTATATTCTTTTCATAAGATTTCAAAGCACCTCTTTTACCCCTAAAATCTCTTTCCTTCCCATCACGTTCAAAAAGATTTCCTTGATAATTTTCAACTACTGCTCTTGCCCAGTATTTTTCATATAATTTAAATACTTCTAATACATCTTTTTCATAGTAAGGTTTACCTTCTAGTTGTAAATATTTTTTTGAAATATATATTCCATAGCAAACCATGCTATAATATCTTGCCCTTGAAGTTCTTGTTGTGAAACTTGGTAAAACCACATTTCCAAGAATTTGCGCAAAATAATCAAACGCCAATGGATCTAATACGCTTGTCTCATCTTCCAATGGCCCATATTTCGTCCATGCTAAATTAAAAGCTTCCATTTTAATCCCCTCTTTACACCCATAATCTAAAATTTACACTAAAATAACTTCTAAGCTATTTTCTCCAAGATCCCAGCTTTTAACTGCATATTCACTGTATAAATTACCAGCATCTGCTTTTACAAATATTCTAACTTGATAATCCTTGTTTTTTTCGTAGAAACCTTTTGAATACTCAAAGTCATTTATACATAAATATGCAATATTATTTTTCCAATCTATTTTATTATGTAAAATACCAGTATCACTCTTTTGTTTTTCGTTAACAAATAACCTTAATTCTCCTTCAACAACTCTACACCATTGTCTATATCCTTTTGCCATAGCTATCTGCTCTTTTGTCAAATTACTTGCTATTTTTTTCATTTTGTTTCTCCTATCTTAACTCTTTTGTTTTTACTTTTTATAAAATTATCTATTATTTTTTAATTACTGTGATTCTCAACAATCCTCTTCCCAATCTCCAAAATCTTCTCCCTAAGTCCCACCGGCTCTAAAACTTCAAATCCATCCCTTAGGCCTAATAATTCAATACAAATTCCATCTATTCCATAAGTTAAAAATTCATATGTAACATGATCATTTTCTTCAGAAACTATTCTTTTATTTACTCCAACTTTTTCTTTTATTATCTTTGCCGCTTCTTTATTAAACCTAACAACAACTTTAGTTTCTTTGTCTATGCCTCCAAACATATGCCATGACTTAGAAAGATAATCAGAAAGTGAAAAATTAGATTCTTCTTTATCTTCATCTAAAATCTCTATTCGTTTTATTCTATCAAGCCTATAAGTTCTATCTTCTTTCTTCTCATTTAATGCTATGAGATATACTAGTCCATTATCAAAAGTTATGTTTTGTGGCTCTAAAATATATTCTCTGATATCAACGCTTGATCTTCTATATACCATTTTAATTTTCTTCTTATTTATAAAAGCCTTGTATATATTTTTCAAAATATCTTCATGATAATATTCATCCATATGATTGTTTTTTTCAAAGGAGAATAGCCTTTCCATTTCCTTTTTTTCCTTGTCACCAACAAATTTGAATAGCTCTTTTTCGATTATTTTAACTTTAGTAGGCAATATATATTGAGATCTTAATAAAATAATCAATATAAACCAAATATCCATTGGTTCAAGCTTACTATTATTAATTATTTCTTTAAATATGCCTTGATCTTCTATTACATATTTCTTATTCTTCTTATCCCATCTCATTTCTACACCTAATTCTTCTTTTAGGTATTTAACATAGCTGCTTATGGTTCTTTCAGAAACTCCAAATTTCTCTGCTAGTTCTGTTCTTCCTTGAACATTAGAATTATTTATAGATATAAATGTATTGATAGCATTTTCACAAAAATTTTGTTTCATTACTTATATTCTCCTTAATAACATATCATAGTAGAGTGAAACTTAAGTTCATTTAAATATATTTTATCACAAATTTCAGAACATTCTTCATATTTTTCATATAAAAATAAGAGCTTACCACAAATAAGCTCTCATAGAATATATTGCACTAACAATGCTATTAGAATTATTATTTCTTAAATTTGAGGAATTGCATGTCCACAACTCTGTTAATATAACTACTTCAAATACGTTTAGCTTGTTCTTCTAATCAATTCAACATCTTTTTCAATTCATCAATAGTTTTACTTTCTTCAGATAAATCAACAGTATATACCCTGATCTTTTTATCTGGCATGTCATCTAAATACCATGATTCCAAATATTCTTTACCCTCAGTATTTATTGAAGAATTCTTTGGATATAATAAAATCACAGTTTCAGCCTCTTTATATCTTGTTAAATATGCATACATTTGATAAAGATCTTCTCTTTTAACTCCATGTCTATTGTAACTGCTGTCTATTCTTTTCCATTTTGTATCTATTATTATTTTTTCCATTCCATCCTTTTCTATGACAATATCAGGTTTTAATTGAAAAATACTTCTATTACTATCTTCTTTAATCATAAGCTTATATTTATTATGTTGAGGATAAACAATACCCTCTTCAATATTGTTGGTTAAAAGATTGCATATATACTTTTCAAAAACTTCATTCATCTTAAACAATATTGAAAATGATTCATTTGCACCATTGCTTCCAATAGTTGAATACCCATTAATCAGCATTTTAGCTAATATAAAAGCTTCTTTAAACCTACTATTAAGTCTATTAAATTTATAGTTAAATATTTCTTTACTACAAATTTGTATATTTGATACATCAGCCAAATTAGCCAGGGAATGACGTAAACTTTTTATTGTATTGTTATTTTTTACATTAGTAAGTAATTTTAATATGCAATAATTAAATAATTGATTTAAAACATTATCTTTAGAAAATTCTTCAAACCTACAGGCTGCTCTACTGCTATGAGCAGCTATATTGTTAATATGCTTTTGTACTAATAGTTTTCCTTTTAATGCTGCTATATTATCTTCAAAATAAACATATTCAAGATATGGTCCTTTTGCTAACTCATCTTGTAATGTTTTAGCAAAAAGATATGCAAAAATCTCGTTTAAATTCATTTTATACATATTTAAAAGCCCTATCTTTGAATAATTCACTTTTATTATTCCACACTTTTGAAGCATATTAATTAATGACTTTCTTCCTTCTTCATAATTATTTTCGTGAAGATTTATTTTAGGCAATATCTCTATGCAAAAATTAGATAATTTTATATAACCTACATAATTTATAAATGTTATATTATTTCTTGTCCAAACGATGTTATCTTTATCTAGCTTATTTTTTTCTACATACCTAAAAAGTTCATCTGCTTCCTTATTAGTTATTGAATTCAATTCATGATTTTCACTAATTTTTAAATTATTATAGGATTCATAAATAGTAATATGTTTCATAATACTAATCCTCAGCCTTAACACTACTATACAAATTAATAAATGCATCCTTGCTTGGATTTTCTACTATTGCATATTTATATTGTGAAGGATATTCATTTGAAATATTTTCATTATTAAATAACTTTCTTGGATTTACTTTTTCTTTAGTTATGAAATAATTATTCTCTCCTGGCTTTCCTGCTCCCCCTAAAATAAGTTCTATCTTTTCAAAATCTCCATAGAAATATTCTTGAAGTAATGGAATAATCTTTTTATTCATAATTTCAACAATTCCCTCAAAGTTTAAATTATCTTTTATAAAGAAAGCATGGCCGATTGTGTGATCTCTATCAAATAAAAATTCTATTCTTCTATTTATAACTTTTAAAAGTTCTTTAAGATTAATTCCATCAACATTTTCACTTAATAATTCTGGATTTGGCATATATTCAATAAATTCAAATCTTCTTCTTAGAGCAGTATCCAAAAGTGCTATAGATCTATCTGCTGTATTCATTGTTCCTATAATATATAAATTGCTTGGAACACCAAAAGGCTCATTTGAATACGGCAATGTAACCTTTATTTGATTTTTCTCACCAAGTCTTTTATCTTCTTCGATTAAAGTAATTAATTCACCGAAAATCTTAGAAATGTTTCCTCTATTAATTTCATCTATTATCAAAACATATTTCTTTTCTTCGCTGTTTATTTCTGTCGCTGAAATAAGGTCCTTTATATTTTCAATATTCAAATCCTTTTTATAAAACTGATATATTGATTGCTGAGAGAATTTCTTCTCATTCAATATTCTTTTTACATCTATTCCATCACTTACATATAGCCATTCAACCTTTCTAAAATGGCTATAGGAGATCTCTGTATTAGGATCATAATAATAATCTCCTGTTACTTTTCCTATAGCTCTAGCTTTAAGGTTTCCATAGGATATTATCACAATATCATCTTTTTCCATCCAAAGCTTAAATCTATTCATAGCATCTATGTCAAACTCATCACTTTTAGCTGATGGATATTGTTTTAAATATTCATTTTTTATCTCTTCTTTATTACTGCAGTTTTTATAGTCTACATCTCCGCCTTTACCTAGGGCTATGCAGTCATTATCTATGCAATATTTATATATATCGTAATCCCCATCTTTGCTTCCCAGTGACATTTTATAAAAATTGATATTCTCTTCTTCAAATTCATATTTTGAACCACGTTTTTCAATTTTTTCAGATGCAGTTTTGCAGATCTGCTTAAAGATTCCATCCTTTGGAACAAACCCATTTCCTTCATCATCACTTCTTAATCCTTCAACAAAATCTTCATATGAATATGATTGATGAAAAGTACAAAATGATATTTGTCCTATTTCAAGCAGTTTATTAAATTCATTACTTAATTCTTCTCTGCTACAATTGTTTCTCATCAGCTCGCTATATCTTATAGGATTAATTATTTCTAATGCTTTATTTACTACATTGAAAGTCTTCCCTGTTCCAGGAGGCCCGTATAATATTATATTTTTACTATCATCCTTCATAATTGATTCGCCTTCACTTTCAACAATTTTAATTTCTCTTGTCTTTAAATTTTCTAATTTATGTGCTTCAGAGTTTAAATCATCCTTGCCTAATAAATTATTGTATTTTTTCAAAATTAGTTCATGTATCTTTTCTTCTTCTAACTGTGACAAACTAAAAAACTTTTTAGGCTGTAAATTTGGCTTTATAGTTATAGTAATAGAATTCATGTATTCCCAGCAAGTTATTACGTTTTTTTCTCTGATGATTTTTTCCCCATTCTTTTCTCTTCTTAAATTTTCTTCGTATATTTCCTTAGGTTCAGCAATAAAAGCGTCCTTTTCAGAATTATTTATTCTTTCTAATACAACAATTTCTATATCTTTTAGTGCTTCATTTAAATAATCTATCATTTTACTTACTTCTTGATTATTTAATATTCTGTTTGGTATTTTACCAAAAATCTTATCCATATAAATTCCCCTCATACTCTTATTATGAATTCAAATTTAATTTCTTTTGATATACATTATAGTTATATTGTAGCATAAACATCTATTATTTCTGTTGCTTTTCCTCGCATATGCTGCAATACTATGAACATATTCTAAGCAGCATTTCAAGAACGCTAAAAAGTATTACCTCTCTAGAAGTCCTATAGTCTTAGATTATTGAAATAATTTAAATTTTCCATACAGTTGTTCATATCTTCTAATTCATTACTCAGCTATATTAAATAATTCATAAAAGTACCTTTTATCCTCTTCAAATTCTTTTTCTATATCATCATAATCTATAAATGTGTTCTTATCATACACACAATACACATGCTTCACTGTAAAGTCTTCTTTTGCTGTAATATTATATGCAGTAACTACTTGTTTAACATGTTTCTTATAAGTCTCAATAACTACTCTGTAATTGTCATTTTTAATAGTCTTTTCATGGTAATACATTTTACTGCTTCTAGAAGATTTAAATATATAATCAGGAGAATTTAAAATTTCTTCAATCTTCTTCATTGTTATTTCTGGATATCTAACTTTGATATGCTTTTTATAATTAGCACTGTATAAAATTATCCTCTTATGTAATTTTCCAACTAATTTAAAAAACTTAAGTTTATCTTTAAAGTAGTACTCCATAAATATCCCATCCTTATGCAATATAAATTTATTAAAAACTATCATATCAAAATATTAAAATTTTGTTCTATAGTATATCCTTTAATAATAGCTTATCATAGTAGGATGAAATAAAATCTCACTCTGTTATATTTAATTTTAAAATTTATTATCAATAAAAATCTAGTTAATCTGTGCTGTTTAAAATTCACTTAATGGTAATTCATTTATATTATCTAAATTTAAAACAATAACATCCTCAGGTAGTTCTTTACTTCCTAAAAGTTCTGTAAAAATATCATCATAATGCTGAGTCCATTCCATTTCTGAAGCTTTTTTATCTCCCCACGTTGGATCATTAACAATATTAAGTAATACTAACTTAACATCATAACCTTTCTCCTTAAGCTTATATAAAAAGGCTAATCTATTCCCCAGCTGATAATGCTTTTCCATCCATATATACTTATCAAACTTTTTATCTTTATTATGACTTAAATTTTTATAAATTTCTTCTAAAGTGATCTCTATTAACTCCTTGCTTTCATCACTTTTAGCTGTACATGAGCTATTCATTTCATCAAGATGAGCTTTTGCTTCTACTAATATAATAGTTTTAGGCTCAGATTCAACAAATCCAATTGCATCCCACTGAGGTTGTCCAGCTGGCCAAAAGTCCATGTCCTTTTTACATATGCCTAGAACGCTAAGATTAGGACTATTGTTATTTAATTTATATTCTTCATAATTGTATTCTTTTAATGGTGAAATCCAAGTAATATTTCCTATAGTTGAATCTTTTTTCTGTATCTCTTTTGTTAATCCTTTTCCACCTTCTAAATTTGCTAATAGCTGCATCCAATACTTGCTGCCTTTTTTCCCTTCACCTTTTGATGTATTACTCATCTATTTTTCCTCCAAACTATCAAAACTTTATCTATTAAAAACTTATTCAAAAGTATAAATCCACAATCAATATACAATTCAAGATCCTGCTTTATGATAAAATTATAGAAATAAATCCTAAATTTATTTTCTTATTTAATCATCCTCAATATACACATCACATTTTTCATATCTTGCTCTTTTTAATAATAATAAAATTAATGCTTGCATATCTTCTATTTCTTTTATCCATTTATCATCTAGATTCTTATAATCTGTTCTAGCTAAATTACTGCTATCAAAAAGTGAAAATTCTTCAATCATTTTATCTATGTCATGTATTTTATTTTTATCAGAATAAACATCGCACCAACCCGTATACATGTTCCATTCTAATACTACTCCCTTGTCATATAAAATACCCCTCTTATCAATCTCCGCTATCATTATTGCCTGCAGCATAGGCTCGAAATATCCATTCCAAATACTTAATTCATATATTTCTTTGTCTTTGAAATGCAGATACAATACAATTCTGTGTTCACCTTCATATCCATCATAATATTTAGTATTAATAATCTTATCTCCAAATCTATCTTTATAAAATAAATTTCATTTGTCCTGCATCTTATATCTCTGATAGTTCTTTATTAATTTTCAAAATTTAAATTATAAAGATACTACTGAATTTACAAACAATTAATCAAGTTCTTATAAAATCCCTTCACTTCATAATCCTGCAACCCAGAAACTTGTCCATCTCCTAGTTCCATAATAATCCATTCTCTATTAGTTTTTTTAGCTATATCAACTGTAAAGAAATTGCTTTTTACGTTCTTAAGTTTTTCTGAAATTTCATTTACAAACTCAGGGTACTCATTTATTCCTTTTCCATCCCAATACCCTATTGTACAAATTACTTTGTAATTATATATAAACAATCTGAATTCATTAGAAATAGGCATTCCACTCTTTTCATGAAATCCAATTGATTCTAGATTAACAAATTCTCTTAATACTATTCCTTGGTTTAAATCTTCTCCTTGACCATTAATAAAATTATCAACTACTTGTAATGCCTTATCTGTCGCTGCTGCATTTTCAATGTAGCAGCTTTTATACCATTCATGTTTACGAGACTTTACATAATCTTTAACTATTACTGGTTCATCACCAAAGTCCTTTAAAATATCTATTGTCTCTTCTTTATTTGGTGCACTATTACTCCATTTTGTTTTAGGTGTAAGTCCTTCTAGATGCTTGTACCATTTAGGCAAGTAATGTGTATTTACATATTCTTCTGGATTGTTAATAAGATAATAATTCTTCTTTGCAAGCTTCTTATAAAGACATTCGTAATTTTTAGGTTTAAGCATCCACCCTCTATAAATTACTTTGCAATTTTTTTCACTTAATGGCACATTTACTTTACCAAACTCTATTAAATCTTCATAAGTAAATAAAAGTACATCAAACCCACTTGCTTTAGCTTCTTCATATTCTTCCGCATAATCAATATCTGGTTTTTTCTTATTAAGCGGGTCACTACAAAATAAGAAAGAAGTATTATATGTATTAAAGAAAACTTTGCCTATAAGCTCCAATTTTGTGCAATCATTTTTACTAATTAGCAACCCTATATTATTACATTTATCTACAAAGCAAGGTTTAAATAATTCCATATCTAAAATTTTAATCTTTTCCCCATTTAAAGATACTAATTCCTCACCAACTCTTATTGGCCCTTTATATTGTCCAACTATAACAGTTCCACGCCCTTTAATGTAAAACTCATATTCAACTTTAATAATAAACGTATTCTCCATTCCTTTATTTCCTCTCATAAATATTTAATCACTTACCATAATAATTTCTATATATTTTATTTTTAGATAAATATTCATCTACTAAAAATTTATATAATTTTTCTACAGGAGGTTGCATGTCATACCCATAATAATCACTAGACAGTCTTATAATTGGAATTTCAGATTCTGAAATTCCCTCAAACTCCATTGTCCAGCCATCTAAGTACAATAGTAATGCCATATCGCTAGATACGTGTCTTGATACATTTCTATATATTTCAAAATCATCTACATTTATGTATGGTTTCATCAATTCTATGTCATCATAAGTTAACTGTATTGCAATGCAATTTATATCCTCATCTATACAATTTTCAAATATATATGATAATTCTTTCGTAGCCAAATTGCAATTGATCTCAAATCTTAATTCACCACTTGCTCTCATTCCAAATTTCGTATAACACTTGCTCCCCATGAATTCACTCCAACACTAATTTATAATAAATTTCGCCAAAACACCAAACCCCTGATTAACCGCTACTCCATAAACCGGCCCAATCTCCTGTTTCATTCTCCTAACGAATTCCTCTTCACCATTTTCTTTTTTAAACTTCCTAAGATTATCAACCTTAAGCACTTGTCCATATTCTTCGAGTTGATTTTTTCTGTTTTCATCAACCACAAAGCAAAAGACTTCGTATTGCATTTCACAAAACCTATCAATATATGTATCATATTGTAGTAAATTATCACTTTTCTTACTATTTATATTCTTAAAAGTAGGTACCAAATTCCACATTTGATCATGAAGTACAAAGCTCCAAGGTATAAAGTGATCTATGCTTAAAACTCCATAATCATTATAATTTCTTTCTGTGAAATCTAAGCCTGTATATAAGTCAGTTATATGCCTTTGTTCAATAACTTGCTTCCATATCTTTGTCTGCTCTCTCAAGTCTCTATTTTTAGAAGCTTCTAATTTCATTAAGCATTTTATTTAATGTTTTATCTTGTGATGAATATATAAAATCAAAGAGCTTACGTTCATCATAATTGCTTTCCAAGTTATATGTATCTGAAATGTAAGTAGCTACTTTTGCTAAATTATCACATAATCCACAACTTAACTTATATTTCAAAAGAGGATACCAAGCTTTTACTACCATTTTACAGATTAGAGTCCTAAATTCTATTTCAAAATTATCCAAAGAAATTTCATCTAATAAAGCCAGCAGCCAATACATCTTATAACTTGCTACAACCTTATCATCTCTAAGTGCTCTAGAAAACGCAGCATAATCAACTTCATTACTATAAGGGACTTCACATATTTCTTTTGGAAATATTATAGTTTCTTGTGGCATATATACTTTATCCATTCAACCTCACCCATTTTAATACAATCTATCTACATTCTAACATTAAAATAAGACTTTACTCTACATAAACTATCATTTTAATCCAATTATTTACTCAATAGTTTCAAGTCCAATCCCTTTCCTAAATCTCCTTCGTTTCTGTCTCTTCTTAATCTCTAGACTTAAAAAGATCCTATTTACTTTAACCTAAACTATTTACAAACCTAAACAATACTTACATTACATCAGCTAATTCTTATCCTCTAAAAATTTATTAACTTCTTCTTGCAATTTAGCTTTTAAAAGTTTGTATTTTTCATCTCCAGCTAAACTTGAAGTATTGCATTCGCGGCCATCTGCTTTTATTATGTCTGATATTTTATTTCTTATTAATTTATTGTATATTTTTTCATTATTTTAATTTATTTTATTATATTTACTTAATTTACCATAAACCATTTGCATTTTTATCCCTCTTTTATCGTCCATAGGCACCTCAGATATTGTTTCAGATCCATTTTCTAATCCAATAACTCCTGTAATTGCTAAACATAATGCATCTATAACATCATCTATTTCAGGGATTTTGCCACATATTCCATAAGATAATGGACTTAAGCTTACTTCTAAATTTGCTTTATTTTCTTCAATATCTTTTGTGTAGTTTTCAGCATACACAGCTTGCCTACATGGAGTATTAAATATACTTGAAGTTTTTCCTTCTGTTAAAAGCTAAATGCCAAAACAATCTCCTCATCTTTTCCTATTACCGGCTCCCCTTCAGTAATCTTCATCAGATCATCATTTTCTACTTCATCAACAACACTAATTTCATTAATCTTCTCTTTTTTCTTAGGCTTACTTTTATTTTTTACCGCTTTCTTCTCTAATGTAGTTACTATCTCATTGGATAAATGATCTTTACTTTTGTATTTTTCCATATTTAATTTCTGAGTGGCTTCATTATCTACTTCCGTTACATTTTTATTACAGCTGTTTAAATGTACACTTGTACTTGTTTCCATACAGCTTTTATTATCAGCAGTAGTGACATTTTTATTTGCAATATTATCTTTTATATCAATTACTTTATTATCCTTATGTTTATTCTCACTCTCCACATTGATATTCTCTATACAGCTGCTGCTTAGCTGTTTCTTCTCGCTAATTTCAACTTCTTCTGCCTTATGTTTATTTTGAACTTTTTCTTTTGTTTTAATATTTTGATGCTTTACAAAGTTTTTTACTTTATATATTTTATCTTGAGTAAATTCAACCATTTCTAAGTCTATAAAAGTTTTTATAGCTAATTCTATTTCAGATACTTCTCTATTGAACTCTATAGCCAAAGTCTCTAGAGTATATGGTATATTTCTAGATAAAAATAATTCTCCTTCTAAATTGACCTTTCCGGCAAGAACCACAAGCCTAGTCCAAACATAATTTATAAGATCTCTTTTTTCCATTCTATCTATTATTTTGAACTTTGTATCCTCATACATATTCACATTAAATTTAACACATTTTCTTTCTCTCATTTTTAACACGCTCCTATATAAATAATTTATCTATATAGGATATATGTTTAAAAATGAAAGTTACTAATATAAATTAAAAATTATTTTATTCTTCCTATAATTTAGCTTCTAAAAGATTGTATTTTTCATTTTAACCTCTGAAATCAATTTTAAAATTATTAATTACTTTAATTGTTCTAACCTTTACAAACATCAATCCATTCATAATAATCAGAATACTTTTCTAATTCTTCTATGGTTACCCATTCACATCTTTTAATGATTCGAATCACTTCCTCTTAAGCTAAATAGCAAACCTTGCTGTATTTTTTCATCGTTTTTTATATAAATCTAATCTTTATAAACACGCAAAAGTGTTAATTAATCTATATTATAAGTATATTTCGCCATAAAATAAGAGCTTATTTCCATAAGCTCTAAAATGGTACTTCTTTATTCTCCATAGACTTTCCTTGCGCCTCATCTTCAAGCTCCCAAAACATATATTCATAATCATCATATATGTTAATCATCAATTTTTCTTCTCTTAGTTTTTTTCTTTTCTCAATAAGTTTCTTCTGCGCCTCAATGCTTTGCTTAAGTTGCTGCACATATTCCTCATCTATTATGATGCTCTCATTACAGGAATCCACAATTCACAAAATAAACCTGGCTCCCCTTCATCGAGATAAATCTCATAGTCAGTGTCTTCTGTCTGTTCATAGTCAGACTGTGGTAAGAATTCTTTAAAAAATCTACTCCACATTTCACTGATACAATCACCATTATTACCATAGCATTTAAAAACCACATATGTTGCCGAGTCAACTTCCCATATACGGTAACCTTTTTTAAGCATTGCTTCTTCATTATCTATATGAGTATCTTCATCAATAAGTACTCCAATTCCATAATCAAAAGTTGTTTCATTCTTTTTGGTAGGGCTGCATAGACCATATAAATCTTTTTTACCATCTGGCCTCATATTCCTAATTTCTTCTACTAAATGTTCTTTATGACATTCACCCCAAAAATCAGGAATGTCATGATTGCCAGCCTCATTCATAATTTCATTATTAAATGCTCGTACCTTTGCAATAAATCTTTGTTTGCCTGTTTCTTCAATCCTATAATTCATAGTGTTTCCGCCTTCCAATATAATTTTAATGGCTAAAGGGTTAAAGAGACAGAGTTGAGTTCCTTTTCTTTTAGCTAACTTTGGTGATACACCATGAAACCGATAAAAAGCTTTTGCAAAACTTTCTGGTGTTTCATAACCATACTTAAAGGCAACATCAATAATCTTACTGTCAGTTAGCTGTAATTCTTGTCCTGCTAGTGATAACTTTCTATTACGAATGTACTCATTTGCTGTTATTCCAGCCATTAAGCTGAATATTCTATGAAAATTGTAACATGACATATGCACTTCTTTTGCTACATTTTCGTAATTGATCTTCTCTAGGAGATGACTCTCCATATAATCAATTGCGCTTTGTAATGACTTTCCAAAACTCATCTATCCTCTCCCCTTTCACTATGTATTATAAAATTCCTTGTAAGAATATTCCTGTCCTAGTTTGCAGTATTTTGTCCTGTATGTTCTTTTTGTTAAAAAACATCATGTATTCTAGTAAAATCTTTTCTAATCTCTAAACCATAGAATTCCCCATCCCTTTCCTCATATTGATTACTACCAGATAAGACATTCATGATACCATCAATAAACCATTTTTCATTTTTGCACATTTGAAATAGGAATGCTTCCACTAATTCAATTTCTTTAGGCAGATTAATAACTAAACGTTTATTATCATTTGCTAGTTCTATAAAACTAAATTCATATTTATATTTCATAATTTAATTCCACCCAACAAAATACAATATAAATACATTCTACCATAAAAATAAGAGCTTACATTACATAAACTCTTATCTAAATACATCCTATTTAACAATGATAAAAATCAACCGATTCGATCAGCTGGGATTATACCCCCAAACTGCCGATTTATAATATTAATTTTAAATATTTATAATGCAAGATCCTTCCTTATAATCCCTTAAAAATAATGGAATTTGATCAATTGGTGCATCTACGAGTATTGTTTTCCCACCTTCCATTTCTTCTTTTGTCCATGCATTAGTCCAATTTGAACCTACTGGTAGATATACCTCACGTTCAGTCTGACCTTTTTCCATAATAGGTGCAACTAGGATATTGGGCCCAAACATATATTGCGATTCATTTTCCCAACAGAGTTTATCCTCTGGAAAATCATAAAACATTGGTCGCATGACTGGAGTTCCCTTTTTATGTGCTTCTTCCATTAAAGTAGTAATATAAGGCATCATTGCTTCTCTTATTTTCAAATACTTCTTGCAGATTTCATATACCTTATCTCCATAAGACCATACTTCATTATCAGCACCAGATACACATTCAGCTCCACCTGTTGTTCCATACTGAGGTTTGAAAGGCCAGCGATAACCATGAAGTCTCATAACTGGGCAGAAAGTTCCGTATTCAAACCAACGGATCAATACCTCATGGAAATCTGGATCATCAATATGTCCTCCGAAGAATCCTCCAATGTCTGTAGTCCACCAAGGAATTCCTGCAAGTCCCATATTTAATCCTGCTGCAAACTGATTTCTGAGACTTTTAAAGGAAGAATGTATATCACCTGACCAAACCAATGCACCGTATCTTTGAGATCCAGCCCATGCACAGCGTAACAAATTAATTATACCTTCCTGTCCTTCTGCTTTCATACCATCAAAGAATGTTTTTGCATACATCATAGGATAAATGTTTCCTACCTGCACATTTGGTCCTAAATGATATCGGTAATTTTCGAAATCATAAACGCTATATTCAGGCTCTGCTTCATCAAGCCAGAAAATCTTCACACCCTTATCGTAGTAATTTTTCTTAGCTTTCTGCCATACATACTCTCTTGCCTCAGGATTAGTAGGGTCATAATGTATAGTATTTCCCATGAAATTCATACAAATTCGGAAACCTTTATCTGTTCTAACGAGCAATCCCTTATTCATCATTTCATCAAAGTTTTCACTTCTATAATCTACAGTTGGCCAAATAGATACCATCAATTCAATTCCCATATCCTTAAGTTCTTTTATCATAGCATCTGGATCTGGCCAGTATGTTGGATCAAACTTCCATTCGCCTTGTAGTGGCCAGTGGAAAAAATCTACCACAATAACAGAGATAGGAAGATTGCGTTTCTTATATTCCCTTGCTACTTCTAAAAGTTCTTCCTGGGTCTGATAACGTAACTTACATTGCCAGAATCCCATAGCGTATTTTGGCATCATAGGAACTTTTCCAGTTGCATCAGCATATGCTTCTTCAATCTCTGCTGGAGTGTCTCCTGCAGTAATCCAATAGTCCAGCTTCTTTGTAGAATATGCTTCCCATGTAGTAATATTCTTTCCAAAATTCACACGTCCAACTGCTGGATTGTTCCAAAGAAATCCATAACCCAAAGATGATAGAGCAAATGGCACGCTAGCCTGAGAATTTCTGTGGGCTAACTCTAAATCTGCTCCTTTCACGTCTAAGAACGGCTGTTGATATTGCCCCATACCATATATTTTTTCATCTGGATTAGAAACAAACCTCATACTTAGATGATAATCTCCTCCTATAATCGGCTTGAATTCTCTTCCTTCGACTTCAAGAGAACTACAAGTAGAACTATACATATCCTTACGATTACGAACATACTCCTCTAACAGCAATTCACCTTTCTGATTATAAAATTCCAATTTTCCAATCTGATTAATAACTGCTGTAATCTTACCATTTACGATTTTTGCACTATACTCCTCAATACTTATCTTAGCATTAGATATTTTTGGTTCTATAAGCGCCCAATCCTCCATAGGCATATCTGGTTCTTTTGTGGCTTTAATCCTTAAACTATTTGGCCCCCACGGCATGATAATAAGACGTTCTGCATCATATCTATAGCAAAGAGCTCCATCCTTTTCCTCAAAATATCCTAATAAAAATTCTCTGTTATCATCAAATTGTCCCATATTAATCCCTCCTATTTATTATTCTTCTCAGTCTATTGTGAATTCCTCAAGCATTTATTTACCTAACTTTTTTCCTGTAATATTTTAATTATTCTTTTACTGCACCACTAGTTAGACCACCGATTATATATTTTTGCATGAATATAAATATTGCTACTACCGGAATTATAGTGAGTGTACCAAAAGCCATTATTTTATTCCAAGCTAAACCGTATTGACCCATAAAATTATAAATTCCTGCAGTCATTGGCCTCATGCTTTGCTCATTCATAAATGTTAAAGCAAAAATCAAATCCCCCCATGCAAATAAGAATGAAAATACTGCAGCCATTATAATACCTGGATAAGATACTGGAAGTATAATTCTTATAAAAGCCTGGAATGTATTGCACCCGTCAACCCTGGCAGAGTCCTCCAGCTCCTTAGGTATGGATAAAAAATACGTTCTTAGTATAATTACAACAAATGGTATAGATATTGTGCAGTCAGCAAGAATAGGTGATAAGTACGTATTTAATATTCTAAATCTCCCAAATATTATAAACATTGGTGTTAATAATAAAGTTGCCGGAAGCATCTGAGTAATAAGAAATGATTGAATAAATAGTTTTTTACCTTTAATTCTATACCTTGCAAGACCATATGCTGATGGCACTGCAAAGAGCAATGTGATCACAAGAACCGAAAAACTTATGAAACAGCTGTTAAAAAAACCTTTGAATATACTATATTCACCAGTTATTTGAGCAGCATATGCACTTAATGTAAGCTGTTCAGGAAAAAAGGTCGGAGGATTTCTAAATATTTCAGCATCACTTTTAAATGAACTTATAATTACCCAATATAAAGGGAATAGGAATATTGCTCCAACTATTACAGCTATAATATTTAAAATAATGTTAGTTCTCGGTTTAATATATCTTCTTTCCTCCAAATTACATCACCTCATCTTCTTTTATTAATTTTACATAGAATAGGCTTACTATAAATAGAGTTAAGAACAGAATATTGGCTACTGCTGAACCTTGGCTATAGCTATATTGATTGAATGATAGCTTATATGATAAAGTAGACAAAACTTCTGTTGCATTTACGGGTCCACCATTTGTCATTATAAAAACAAGGTCAAATACTTTAAATGTATAAATAAATCCGAGCATTAACACTGACAAAATTGCAGGTTTTATAGATGGAATAGTTATATAAAATAGTTTTTGAAACCAATTTGCTCCATCAAGACTGGCACTTTCATAAATAGATTTAGGAATCGTACTCAATCCAGTTGTTAAAAGAATCATATTAAAAGGGATTCCAACCCATACGTTAGTTATAATAAGTCCCCACATTGCACTATTAGGCTGTATAAGCCAGTCCAAAGGCTGATTTATAACATGAAGATTCATAAGTATTTGATTAATAACTCCACCACTTGGACTAAACATAAATTTAAATGATAATGCATTAATAGTCATTGGTATTAACCAAGATACCATAACCAAACCTCTTATAAATTTTGAAAAAGTGAATTCTATATTAAAGAACAATGCAAATGCAAAACCTAGTACAAATTGAAAAATTATGCACACAACAGTATAATAAAGAGTATTTCCGATAGCTACCAGAAGCACAGAGCTTTTAAATAATTCTATATAATTCTTAAACCCTACAAATTCTTTTATTGGACTGTTTACAGTCATAACATTAACGTCTTGCAAACTTAGTAAAATATTATATATTATTGGATAGCCAACAAATAATAGCATAAATATAACGGCTGGTACAATAAACATATAACCTACTCTATTCTTATGCATATTTCTACCTCTTTTCATTTTCTATTTAATATGGATAGAGGGCTTTATTAAAGCACCTCAACCATATTAACATTTACAAAAATCACTTTAATACCGCATCAATCTTTGTTTGAGCTTCATCTAATGCTTCTTGAGGGCTCTTCTGCATTGTCAAAGATTCTTGGTATGCAGTGTAAATTGCTTCAGAAATTTGAGGCCATTTTGGATGTGGTCCTCTAGGCATAGCATACTGCATTTGATCCATGAAAACTGCTTTATTAGGATCTTCAGTCCAAACTTTATCGTTAGCTAAATCTTTTCTAGGTGGAAAATATCCTGTATTATTTATGAAGTCTCTAACATTATCAGCCTTTCCAATAAACTTTAAAAATTCCCATGCTTCTTCAGGATGGTGCCCTTTAACAATTCCTATATTCTCGCCACCAAGGACTGAAGCATATTTCTGATCTTTAGGAATTTTTACACATGCCCACTTCATATTAGGAGCATCACTCTTAAGTGTTGAAAATTGCCATGGTCCATTTATCATCATAGCTGCTTTACCTGTAGCAAACTGCTTCTCAACACCAGGTTGATCCCAATTAATACATTCTTTACTTAAAGACCCATCTTTAAGTAGGTCTGTCCACAATTGAAGTGATTTTACTACTTCTGGAGAATTAACTTTTTCTACACTTCCTCCTGAAGATAATAAGAAAGGCATAAATTGGAATGTACCTTCTTCGCTTTTCACAGCAGATAATGACAAACCATAAACCCCATCTTTTGTAAGTTTCTTCGCAGCTGTTCTAAGCTCATCCCATGTTTGAGGAGGAGTAACTCCTGCCTGCTTAAGAAGGTCCTCATTATAAAATAACGCTAAACAATTGCTATCCATAGGAATTCCATAATTTTTGCCGTTATACATTGTTGACTTCCATGGACCTTCAAAATAATTATCTTTTTCATCCCAGTCTTTAACTTTATCTGTTATATCTTCAAACATTCCCATTGCTGCAAATGCTGCATGATCAGGATTATCTATAACGGCAA
The DNA here is from genome assembly GCF_022320765.1 of Clostridium sp. YIM B02569. Classification (NCBI taxonomy): domain Bacteria; kingdom Bacillati; phylum Bacillota; class Clostridia; order Eubacteriales; family Clostridiaceae; genus Clostridium; species Clostridium sp. YIM B02569. Next base: position 68,099 of record NZ_JAKJJX010000007.1, read on the forward strand.
GATCCGGTAGATTTTGTGCTGCTATTCCTACTGAAAACTGCTTCTTTATGTCTGCAAATGGTACATATTCATTTACTACTTCTACTTTATCTTGAGACTTATTAAATTTATCAACTAAATTATTAAATGATTTTTTTTCATTGTCGTTATAATAACTCCAAACTTTTAGCGTAACCTTCCCGTTAGTATTGCTAGCAGTTTGTTGAGTACTTGATGATCCGCAGCCAATCAAACTTAAAGAAAGTACAGCACTTATTATTAATGATATGGTTTTTTTCAATTTAATCCCCCCAACTTTAAAATTCATATCTTCGACATAAACTCACTTAGATAAATGTAAACATATACAATACAGGATGCGCATCTGTTACTATCATTATATTTCTTACAATATTCTAATCCAATTCCAAAGTTTTAATAAAAGTGTAAAAAACTAATCAATTTTATTTATGCATTGTAACGTATTTTCCTGCACAAACACCTGTAACGCTTTTAAAGACTTTACAAAAATATTTTGGATCATTGTATCCAACCCTCTTAGCAATCTCTCCTATTTTTAAATTACTACTAATAAGTAATTCCTTGGATTTATTTATTCTGTATTCCTTTAAATAGCTTGTAAAATTAGTTCCTACTTCCTTATAAAATAATGTAGAAAGATATTCAGGGGTGACATTAAGGCTTGCTGCTATATTTTCTAATGAAATGCATTCTGCATACTCATTTATTATTTTATTAATAGTCTTATATACAATTAAACTGTATGATGCCTTTGAATCTTTATTATTTAATTCAGATACTATATTTATTATATTTTTTAAAATATCCTCTATTTCACACCAGCTTGTACTATTTTTAACTTTTTCTAATATCCTTTCATTATTAATTTTAATAAACAACTCATAATTAATATCTTTCATTATGTTAATTATTGAAATCACGAAACAATCTACACCATCTATGATACTATCTGGATGATATTTGCCTGATTTGCAATAACTTAAAAACTTATTTATTAAATTGCTTAATTTAATATAGTCCTGCTCACCAATTGCAGCCATAATTAACTGCTCAATTTCCTTAGGATATTTAAAAGTTTTAGTGCATATGCTTGATGTTGCATTATCAGTAACTATAACATCCTTTTTCAATAACAATGACCATTTTAAATTCCTGTTTATTTCTTTCACTTTACTCGCAACTTCATCAATTGAGATTAATTTAGAAAGACCAGCAACAATACAGTTTTCAAATCCATTATCACGAAATAAATCAAATAATTTCTTATTTAATTCTTTTTCAATATTTACTTCCGAATCTTTTGATGTAAATAAGATTAATATTTCATTATTATATTCATACTCTAAATATATATATTTTAGATTTTCAATGTGCTTGAAAAAATTATCTAAACATTTTTTTAACAAATTATATCGCTCAATAGTGGTATTAATTAATTTAACAACCATAACATAATTAAAATTATATTCTTTTATCTTATCTGAATAGCTTTCATATATTTTATTAATCTTCATTTTCCCTTCTATTATGTCTATTATCATTTGTTCAAAAGTCATTATGTTAATTCTTTGATAACTTTCTTTTTCTATTTCCCTATCAATATCTTTTTCTATTTTTTCAAAGACATTTTTCAAGTCTTCAACTGTTATGGGCTTTAATAAATAATCAGTAACTCCAACTGAAATAGCTTTCTTGGCAAATTCAAATTCTGAATACGCTGTAATAATTATCATCTTAACCTTAATTTCAGATTCATTAAGCTTCTTAAGCATCTCTAATCCGTTTAATCCAGGCATTTTAATGTCTGTTATAACTACCTGTGGCTTTGTTTTTTCTATTATATTAAAACCTTCTAAGCCATCATTTGCTTCACCTATAACATGATAATTTTCGTTGATTTTAGGTAATAATTTTATAATTCCTCTTCTAGTCCTAATCTCATCCTCAATAACAACAATGTTCATATACTTCCCCCTGAAAACTTAGTTATTTTTAATATATCCAACATATATTATGAATAGAAACTCTAAGAAATATCTTATATAATTATTTTATTTTAGGTATTCTAATGCAAATACTTGTCCCTCTGTCAATTTCACTTTCTATATTGAACTTATAATAATCTCCATAATATATTCTAAGTCTTGATATTACATTTTCTATTCCAATATGCTCTCCTTTATTAATAATCTTAGCTTCACTTACAAGGCTATTAATATATTTTACTTTTTCACCATCCATTCCTTTTCCATTATCTTTTATAAAAATCACTATATCCGCTTCCTTCATTTCAATTGACACTTCTAAAATACCTCCAGATGTATAACCCTCAAAGCCGTGTATAATAGAATTTTCGATTAGTGGCTGCAGCATAAGCTTGTGTATTTTAAATTCCGGAACTTCTTTATCGAACTTAATTTCAGTTTTAAAGGAATTATCAAATCTGCTTTCCTGAAGATATAAATACTGCTTAAGCCATTGAATTTCTTGTGAAAAAGAAACTATTTTATTACTTTGATTAATTGAATATCTTAATATTTGACCTAAGCTTTTAAGCATTTTACTAATTTCATACTCCTCCTTTTCAATTGCCATCCAATTGATACAGTCAAGAGTATTATATAAAAAATGTGGATTAATCTGAGCCTCAATTGCTCTTATTTCTGCTTCTTTTTGCAATTTTACTGCTTCAGAAGTTAAATTCATCTGAATTCTAAGTTTTTCAACTAACTCATTAATATGAGATATCATCTTATTAAAGGTTAGTGCAATTATAGAAAACTCATCAGTTATATCCTCCTCTATCCTTACAGATAATTCTCCTTTCTGAGCTTTCTTCATTGCCGCAACAATTTCTCTTATGGAGCTTGTCAACCTATTTGAAACTAGCACTATAAAAAATATGAAAAAGAGTATTACTATAAAAATAACTATAATAATAATTCTTATGCTCAGATTTACTTCGGAAAATAATTTATTTTCATCAATTATATTAACAATATACCAGTTACTTATTTTTAAGCTCTTAGTGTTTACAATTAGTGAATTTCCTTTTACAATATGAGAATTAATTATAGTATTGTTTAGGTCCTCTGAATTTCTATCTTTTTTATTAGCTAAATAATATATATTTTTCCCAATATAATTTCTATCTTCATAAGATACTATTGTACCTTCATTATCTATAATTAATGAATATACGTTGATATTATTGGCATGCAGATCATCTGAATTTAAGTTATAAGTCTTTTGTAAAACGTCTTCATTTATGCTTATACAAAGAACTCCAATTATTCTGTCACTTGTAAAGTCAATTATATTTGAATACACATTGATCAAATTATACGTTTCTTCTACCAATGGCTGCGTATATGACATTCCGCTCCATATTGTTCCGTATCTGCTAGTCTCATCTTCATAATCATTTTTTTCAATTATATCGTCATACCTTTTCCAGATATCTGGTATTGCATGTCCATTTATTCTGTTATATGAAGCTATCTTATGATTTTTATTAGTGCGTATATCAATATTAACAATTCCCAGTTTTGAATAAGCGTAAACAGTTAATTTGCCTTTAATATCATTCAATGCCACTTGGGTATTTATATCCATATTACTTCCAATATCATATTTATCAATCAGTTTTGTGAGTTCATCATCGCTGGCAATCTGCATATCTAAATCTTCATAAGACGAAAGAGTTGTGTTTATGCTTTTAGCAGATTGTGTAAGACTGAAATCCATTAGCCTGGATATTTTATTTTCTATTTTATTAGTAGAATAATAATAAGAAAATATCTCAATAGATATGATTGGTAATATAGACAGAATCAAAAATGATGATATTAATTTTGTTTTAAAACTAGCCTTTTTTATATGATTAAATCCCATATTGTAAAAATACTTTTTATTACTCATAATATTCATCTCATTTCTTACGAATTATCAGACTCTATATTTAATAATTTATTTCTAAAATATAAAAAAGATAGATTATTTACTTTTTAAATATTCTATCTCTAATTATATAACATTTTTATTTAAATTACTTATTTTACCACAAGTTTCATATGTTGATATTAAAATCCCTATATTATAATCAACTTCTTTAATTGTTCCAACCTTTACAAACATCAATCCATTCATCATAACCAGAATACTTTTCTAATTCTTCTATGGTCACCTCTATTGCGCTATTACCGCTTCCACAAGCAGGAAACACAGTTTGAAATCTTTTTAATGATTCATCAAGATAGACTTTTACACCTTCATTTATAGCAAAAGGACAAACTCCACCAACGGCATGACCAATTAAGTTTTCAGTTTCCTCTAGTGTAAGCATTTTGGCTTTTGCCTTAAAGTGTGCTTTGTACTTTGGATTATCAATTTTCGCATCCCCAGCAACTACAATTAAAATCGGATTTTCAGCTACCATAAATGAAAGCGTCTTTGCAATCCTACATGGATCACAATGTAATACTTCTGCTGCAAGTGCTACTGTTTCACTTGACACGTCAAACTCTTGCACACGATTATCAATACCATATTTTTTGAAATACGCTTTAACTCTTTCTATTGCCATATGTAAAATCCTCCTCGTTTTCTACTTTAAAATTACACTTTTTATTCCATTTAATTGCAGCGTATTATATAAAAATCATATTATTTAATTTACATGATTCTTATTAATAATATTTTTAACTAAATTAATTTTGTATAGCAAAAGCATTCAGTTGTATGATCGTTAACCATTCCTACTGCTTGCATAAATGAATAACAAATTGTACTACCAACAAATTTAAAACCATCTTTTTTTAGTTGCTTACTCATTTTATCACTTAATTCATTTGAAGCCGGAACTTCTCCTATACTTCCCCATGAATTAATAATAGGCTTATTATCTACAAACTTCCATATATAATTTGAGAATGATCCACACTCTTCTTTAATTTTCAGAAATGCTTTTGCATTAGTTACAACACTTTCAATTTTTCTTCTATTACGAACAATACCTTTGTCTTGCATTAATTGTTCTAATTTTTCTTCAGTATATTTCACTATCTTTTCAGCTTCAAAATTATCAAAAGCTTCTTTATAGTTTTCTCTTTTTTTAAGAATAGTCCACCAACTTAAGCCTGCTTGAGCTCCTTCTAAGCACAACATTTCAAATAATTTCCTATCATCATATACCGGCACTCCCCATTCCTTATCATGATATTCAATATATAATTCTTCTTTTGTCACCCATTCACATCTTTTAATAATTTGAATCACTTCCTTTTAAGCTAAATCACAAACCTTGCTGTATTTTTCACCATTTTTTACATAAATCCAATCTTTATAAACACGTAGAAGTGTTAATTAATCTATATTATAAGTATATTTTACCATAAAATAAGAGCTTACATTACATAAACTCTTATCATAAATATCTTCATATTTTTCTAAACTCAAATCTTGGAAATAAAAATATTGGAATTGTATAAGTCTTGTTTGCAATTCCACCTTGCGTTACCCCTTTTAGATAAACTGCAAAATTAATTTTTCCATTAGCTAATGATTTTGTTATAGTTTTACCTGGATTCTTACCAGCCTTAACTTCTATTCCGTAAACATGCCCGTTTTCCCTATCTCTGTAGACAAAATCAAGCTCTCCATCACCATAAATCCCAAACATAGGAACTGTAGATATCTTATCCAAAAGACAGTGGTAAACAAACGTTTCATTTAATAACCCGCTAGATTCCGATGCTAATAGGTTTGCTTTTTTCATCACATAATTTGCCATACCAACATCTGACAAAAAATATCTTTGCCTCTTTTTTATATTGGTAAATTCAAAATCTATAAGCTTATCACAGTCTTTAACAAATTTTGACGTGTAAAACCATTGAAGTACTCTATTACAATTTTCCTTCGTGATATTACTTGAATATTGTTTGGTTATTATTTGCTGTAATTCTTCCGTATAACTGCTTTCCTTAATGCCTTTTTTCCCTCTAGCTAGAATTTCAATTATTGCGCTTATGCAGTCTTCAAACACTCTTGTAGTCAATATATCTCCATCAAAATATCTTGAAGATTCTTCACAAAATACTCTTAATAATTTTTCAAACAAATCATTAATATTTTCCTTATGGTTTCTTAAGTATTCGCATACTATCTCTGGATAACCGCCAACTTCTAAGTAATCTTTATATTTATCATAAAATAAATCATAATCCTTTTTATCGCCATCTCCATACAAATCTAATGACTCATAAGATTGTGTTAAATTAAGCGCATTAACAAATTCAGTAAATGATAATGGCTTTATTTCAAGGAAGTCTACATCACCCATTGGAGACCAAAACTCTTTCTGCATAACAACTCTTCCTAAATAACTTCCAGTCATGATAAAATGTGCCTTAAATTCCCTTGCAAATTGCCTTATCATATTATAAATCTTATAAGATTCTTGTATTTCATCTATTATAATTATGCATTCTTCATTGTCTTCAAAATTATTAGAGAATCTCTTAAACATCTCTTTTAATGTATTTGTTTTTTCCCTGTCTAATTTTCCTGATAGACGTTCTTCTTTTATTATATTATAAATTGTAAGTAAGTCCTCTCCTGTTTCTTCCAACAGATTTATATATATTAAATGCTTATAATTTTCTCTCGCAAATTTTTTCACTAAATAAGTTTTTCCTACCTGTCTTGCACCTTCTACTAATAGTACCTTATTATTATGATTATTTTTCCACTCTAATAGCTTCTTATATGCATCTCTTTTAAGATCTATTATTTGTTTTTCCACGTTTCTCACTTCCTTACAATTCAAGCTATAATCTTGTCTAGTTTCTACTAAATTATATCTTAAAATTTATTTTTCAATAATAATTTTACCACTATTTAAATATACCAGCAATAAAGCTTGTAATTTTCTAAATTCTTATCTTTTTTAATTTTACGTGTCAAATTATAGCTTCATCTTTCTACTTTTCTTTTGCTCATACATCAATTTATCTGCACATTTCAAAATGTCATGGATATCTTCCTTAGCGTTACTACAGCATGCCACTCCATAACTGAATTTAAGTTCATATGGTTTCTCTTTAGTTTTATTATATGCCTCAATGTTTTTATTTAAATTTTGAATATAATTATCAACTATTTCTTGCCGCTCAACTTCTAATAAAATTAAAAATTCATCTCCGCCCACACGTATTAATTTTTTTCTTCTTAGCGAGAAACTCTCAATTAGTAGATTAGCAAACATTTTAAGTGCTTCATCGCCTTCCTTATGCCCAAATTTATCATTAACACTTTTAAAATCATCTATATCAATATTAATTATAAAAAGCTTATTAATCCTCTTAAAAGATATATTTTCAATATAGCGTTCATAGGATGAATAATTTTCTAATCCCGTCAGCCTATCTCTATGTACCTGATCATTTAATATGAAGATATAAATAATAACTATCATCATTGCAGTTCCATTCCAAATAGTTAGATAACTAGAATATACAACCTGAATACCTGTAAATACTCCTGCTGCAATATAGAATAAATTAAATATACGAAGCTCCCACCAAGAAAACCTTTTACGCTGTTTGTAAATAAAATATAAGTTGTACCCAAAGTAAAAGTAACTTACACAAGGTAATATAAAAAATAAAGGTCCACGTTCATAAGTATTTTCACTAGTTACATAAAAAAGCACGTTTACACTATAGCTTATAAATGCCATTATCCCATTTATGAGTAGCGGTAATAAAAGTATTTTATTTAGTTTGATTTTATCTTTCTGATACCTATTTACCCATTCTTTACTGAATATATATCCTAGAAATGGAATGATAGGAGTCACTGAAAATCCAAGAACATTGACAATCTTTTGCATTACCATAAATTGTTTTAAATTTGGATTATTTAATATAACGCTTAAAATCTCTAGCATTATGGCAAATGCTGTTAACCCCATGGTCCACATAAATAATCTATTGGTTATATTTTTTCTATTCATATTAAAATAAGTATGTCCAAATAAAATAAGCAATAAAATAAATAAAACTATATTAACTTGAACCGGTGAAAAAATTGCCATAATATATTAACTCCATTTCTATTAAAATATAGGATATACTTATAATTATTCATAGATCATACTTAATGATTCTTTTATAACTCCAATTTTTAAAAATATCTCGACCTTAATGTGTATAAAATTACCTTTATCATATTATACCACTACAATAATACTAATACAGATAAGTTTCGATTCAGTTTTATATTTTAAAATATAAATAAATAATCATTATATTAATTTCTTTTCAATTTTATTTTCTTCAAGTTCCATCAAGAATGAAGACTTTATAGTTAAGAACCCTTTTTCATTATTGCATATGCCTGCCCAATCTAAAATTGCAAATATTACAAAGCCTGGGCCAAATGCGCTTTGCCCTTCTTTAACTCCATGTACCTTATGTGCAACATAGCCTTCCACCGAATTCATTGGAAGCTTATCATTTCCAAGTCTAGCTCCCTTTGATCTGGCACTTCCTTTTGGCGCTTTCCCTCCATTATTTATTACAACTTCTACGGCTGCATTAAATGCTTCCCATGTTAATTGATCTGGAACAGGTATCTTAGGTGAAACAAGTCCATTTTTATTTGAATCGTAACTTATTTCACAAGAATCACCTCTAAATAATTTAATAGATGCATGTCCACCAGATTCATCTAACTTTTCTCTAATTCTTCTTGTAACTAGATTTCCTATACATACATCATTTCTATTTATATCTATGGTCACTTTATCTTGTTTTTCTTCAATTTCACTTTTATTATTAATTTCTTTTTCCACTAATTTAATTTCTTCTACATTATTTATAATTTCTCTATCAATATTCTTACTTTTAATATCTTCTTTTATTAGACCCGAATTCATTGAATTGCATTTCAAATTCTGTTTTTCTTCAATCTGCTTTATATGATTTTCTTTTACATCTTTACCAACACATGTATAAGACTTTAATTCATAATATAGCTCAATAATCTCACCTGCTGCAAATACTTTAGGAGAATTACTTATAAGCTTTTCTATCGCTTTGTTTAAGGTATATCTATTAATAACTTTTACATTCTCTGAATGAACTTCCATTTTCTTTATAATGCATCTCTCACTAAAAACTATAATTGACTTTACTAACTTTTCGTCTACTTTCAATAATTTTATTAAGTATTTTATATGAGTATTATTTTGCTTTATTGGATTATAAAACTTTTCCTTCTGTCCATTCTTTAAAGTTTGCATCCAATACTTACTTTTTTCATCTCCAAAAATCCATCCACTATAATTTTTTGATTCTAAAACATAAATTCCTGTCTCATGCAAATATATTAAATCAATCTCTGTTGTTTCTCCATTTTCTTTTGGTAAATATACATTAGTAAGTATTCTATGCTCCCCTTTTATTTTTTCTAAAACATTGAAGGATAGATACTCTCCATATTTGCCCTTGTCCATCATAACTCCAAAGAAACCATTGCCTGATTCTTTTTTGTAATTGCTTTTATCATACTTACTCTTCTTTAATGTTAAAGAAATAATAATTACTAAAATTATTATAATATATAACTCTATCATATAATTTCTCTCCCTTTACCCTTAATTTAGCAATCAAATAATCAAATTACATATTCTATACATAGTAACTATATTTTAACATAAATAATTGATGCTTATATAAAGTTTTATCAAAAAATCATTTTGCCCTCAAGCCCTCATATTTACTACAACTCATAACGCTGTTGCTTGTGCTCAGTACCACATTGCCTATGGGTAGACATTTTAGTGTTTTTAATTATCTATCCTATACGGTACATTTTATATCTCATAATCGCCCATGATTTTTATATTTACTATATTTAAGTCTTACCATAGATTTTCTATAGTATATAACTATTACGCAACCCATGAATTAACCTTTACATGTGACAGAGGAACTTATAGTGGACATGTTGTAGGCAATGATTTTGTCTTTAATAAAAATGGTGGTGCATATAATCTTTATATACATGGGAAACCAAGTACACAAGAAGTTTTATTAGGAAATGGAATCTTTGATGGTGGAAATGATGATGAAAAAGCCATCAAAGCACAGGTTTGTGCAGCCTTTAACAGACATGTTATGCTTGATCCTGCACACTGGAATAACTCAGCCTATTTCTATAAAGATGCTCCTGCTAATTACTTCGCAAAATTCTGGCATGATCATTCTTATGAAAACAAATCATATGGCTTCTGCTATGATGATGTTTTCGACTTCAGCAGCACATTGCATGTAGCTGACCCTAAGTATGCAATAATTAATGTAGGTTGGTAATAAATTAAATAAATTAGACCATAAGATTTGTAAAAAGATGCTGTATCAAAATTTGATGCAGCATCTTTTTTATTTTCTTAACTACTTTCATCAAACTAAAATACTTTATATTACATGCAAATTCAAAAAAATGAGCCAAGATAATCTTAGCTCATTCTTTTACATAAAACTACAACTCCCTTTATCTATTATTGAATTTGCCATAAAGCTGGTACAGCACTTGGTTCCCAACCTACTAATGAAGTGTGAGCCTGAATACATTTATAAGTACCGCCATTGTAAGTTACAATATCTCCAGCTTTGTATGCATGATTTGCAACCCATGCATTGTTAGATTCAGAATCTGGTACAGTTACTGTAACTTTGTTAGAGTTAATAGAATTTGTACTATCATATAGAACCACTGTATAATCATAGCTTCCCTTAGCCTTATTAGTAATAGCATAAGAAATGCTAACTTCTCCTACACCTGAAGTTAGAGCTCCCGTAGAAGCAACTGTTGTTCCTTCATATATCTTGTAGCTTGTTGCAGTATTATTTTTTGGAACTACAGCCGTTAAAGTATATGCTCCATTATTTACTGAACTAGCAGATAATATTGCTGGTTGTAATGTGTTATCTCCTGCTTTTGGAACTGTTACAGTTATTTGATTTGAAGTAACTGTATTGCTTCCATCACTTAATTCAGCTTTGTAGATGTATGCCCCTGGAGCTTTTGATATGGCATTATAGTTAAGCGTCTTAGTAGGTTGTCCAGCTGTTAAATTTCCTGAAGCTACTACTGTTGTTCCCTCATAAATCTTATAAGAAGTTGCAGTATTATAAGCTGGAACTACTGCTGATATAGAATAGCTTCCATTAATAACTTCTGAAGAGCTTAGTACTGCTGCATTAAGTTTATTTAAAGGTGGAGTTAAATTATTAAAATAACCTCTAAAATAATTAGACCAATTAAAGTTTGTATATTGATCCCAATTTATTGACCAAGTCATAAGACCTCTTAAATTAGGATATTTATTGTTAATCTTATAACTTCCAACTGTTCCACCATTGATTAATCCATCTAAAGCACTTTGTACCTCAGCATTTGAAACATATCCATTTCCAGCAGAATTACAACATGGAACACCAATAACTACTTGATCTTGTCTTAATGCTGGGAAGAAATAATTAGAATCATTATTTACATTAAAACCTGTTAAAAGCATATCTGCTAAAGAAGCATAGAATTCTCCACTTCCCATTGATTGAGCTTTACCCTTAATGTCATTTATTGAACCTGAATTATAATATTGCACTTGAAGCCAGTTCAACTCATCTCTAAGTCCATAGATTACTGGTAAAAATGCTCCAGCTCTGTTATCGACATATGAATTTAATCCACCATAGTACGTATGTCCTAGTTGTACAAAGAATGTTTCAGGTGCCATAGTTAATACGAATTTACTACCATACTTAGTCTTTAATTGTTTTAAAGCACTAATTGTATTAACTATAACAGGTGTTGTTGGATTTTTAAAATCTTTGTCCCCTGCATTTAAATATAGCGAATGTCCTTCAAAATCTACATCCAATCCATCCAATCCATACTTATCAATAATAGTACTTACAGAATTAACAAAGGTATTAACAGATGTGGAACTTGTTAGTTGAACCTCACCATTTTGTCCTCCAATAGATAACAATACTTTTTTTCCTTTACTTTGAAGATATTGAACATCACTTTTAAACTCAGTCTCTGTTTCATTATATGGGGTGAACCTTATATCCCCCGAAGTAACAGATGTTGGTTCTCCAAATGAAAGGTTAATAACATCAAAGTTTGATGAAACGTCCTTGAGTTTAATGTCTCCTGACCCATTATTAAAATTGTGCCAGTAGCCTACTAGTACATGATTGGGAATACTACTGCTTGTTACCGCTGATGCACTATTTGAATTACCTAATACCACTCCTGTAACCATAAGGCTTGCCATAGCCATGACTGAAACTACCTTTTTAAAAAACTTGTTTTTACTCAATACTTTTCTCTCCCTCACTTTAAGATTTTATTTATTTTGCCAAAAATATCAGTAAACTGGAACCCTTTTATAAAACATTTAATTTCCCTATTAATATTCATATTGCAATTCGAACATATGAAGAAGCATAATGATACATAATCTACTATAATACTAGCCATTCACAGTTAAATCTAAAAAAGATGACTCCTGAAAAGTACAGAAATCATCTTTTAGAAGCTGCATAGCCCCTTTTTATAGAGATCTATTTTAAGGTGTATGCTTTCTCTTTTATATACATTTAATCTATTAATATTTATCCATTACTATACGTAACTTAAAATATTAATCTACAGTATCTTTAAATGTAACAACTTGATTTCTATAACTATCAACCTTAGCCTTTACTTGATTAGTTGTAAGTGCTGTATCCTTTTCATGGAATACCAAGTCTACATATTATGCATTTATATTAATACCCATAAAGCAGGAACATTTGATGGTTCCCATCCTACCAATGAAGTATGAGCTTGAATGCATTTATAATTCTTACCATTATAAGAAACTATATCACCAACTTTATATGCAGTATTAGGAGCCCAGCTTCCAGTAGTAGGATTGCTTGAAGCCTTAGTAGTGGCACTGATAGAATTACTCCAACTGCTTGTTCCATTAGCATTCTTAGCTCTAACAGCATAAGTATGTGTTGAATTTTCAGTTAAACCACTATTAACATAAGGTGATGTTACATTACTAATAATGTTATTATCAACTTTTAAATCATAACCTGTTGCACCTGATGATGCGTTCCAAGACACATTAATACTAGATTGATTGCTAGCAGCTGCAGACAATCCACTTGGAACAGCTGGTGCTGTAGGTGCTGGTGTTGGATTATTATCCCCGTGCTGATATACACGAACATAATCTACATACATTTTAGCTGGAAATGGAGTTGATCCATCAGGATTACCTGGCCAATTTCCTCCAACTGCTAGATTAAATAATATAAAGAATGGTTTATGGAATTCTTCAGTACCATTAATATTATTTGCTATGTTAGCTTCTAAATATTGTGTTCCATCTACAAACCATTTTATTGATGAAACGTCCCATTCAATTGAATATACATGATATTGAGTTACATCGATATTAGGTGAAGCAGCGCCATACTGTGCATGCGTATTGTTACCAGTGCTATCCCAATGTATAGTTCCATGGATTGCACTTTCATTATTTATATGTTCCATAATATCTATTTCACCACATTTTGGCCAACTAACTTGAGAAATGTTTTCTCCTAACATCCAAAATGCAGGCCATACACCTTGTCCAGCTGGTAACTTCATTCTTGCCTCTACTTTTCCATAAGTCCAATTTTTTAATCCTTGGCTTTTTAAGCGGGCAGAAGTATAATTCATCCCATTATAATTTTCTTTTCTTGCTTCTATAACAAGATTTCCATTTTCAATTCTTGCATTTTCAGAACGATTGGTATAACATTCAAGTTCATTATTACCCCAACCGTCTCCGCCAGTTTCATATTTCCAATTTGACGTATTTATATTTGTTCCATTAAATTCATCACTCCATGCAAGATTCCATCCTGTATCAGCTTTCGCTGTAACTGTTGGAATAAATGATGAAACCATAAGTGAAGAAATAACTAATGACATAATTAGTTGTTTTTTTCTTTTCATAAAAATTCCCCCTATACCTCTATTTTTAGTAGTAGTAGTAGTAGTAGTTTACTCCCCCCTTATTTACATAAATATTTTATTAAACTTTGTTACCTTTTTGCTGAACTTTTTTCATATCACCTCCTAAATTAATTACTTTTAACGTACACTATATTATACGTAAAAAGATTCTATTTAAGTGGGATAAATTATAAATTAGAACAAATTATACATTTATTGTATAATCGAATGCATGAAAGATCATTATTCTTTCTGAGACACACTTGAATAAAATTGTTATTACTACAATTACCTATACATTAGATCCATTAAAAAAATCTTGTATATATTCCTTTGAATACGTAAATTCTGTTTTAAATATCAAGCTCACTACAATTATGAATTTCCTATTTCTCTCAATGGTTCTTTTATGTACCTGAACCATTGACACTAATTCCTTTAACGGAATGGATTTATTTCGAATCAATTTTCCATATAAGTAATCATTATCACATAATTCTTTTGCAATTTTTATACACATAATAATAGAGTCCCTGTGTTTGGGAATTTCTTCTCCAATATCATATATGTTTATATTAAACTCACTCAACTTTTTTTGAAAGAATTCCATCTCATCCTGTGTTTCTATATTCTCATATTGATTAAACGAATTAGAGCTTAAATATTTTTCCTCAAAATTAATTTCATCTTCATTTTCAAAATAAGTAAATGGATATGATTTTTCTTCTTTTTCACTTTTTCTATAATAATCTATAATTCTACTTCTTATTATCATGTCACAGTAAGCGAAAAAGTTTTTTCCTTTATTTTCATCATAATTATCTAACGCCTCATTAAAAGCTATCATTCCTATACTAAATATATCGCTGTACCTTATATCTTCATATTTTTTTGATACTTTAGACACAGACTTACCTATAAATGGTAAATAGTCTTTTATTAATTTATCTTTTAATTTAACGTCACCGTTTCTAATTCTTTCTATGTATCCATATATTGATTTGTTATCTTTAGTATCATCATAAAATAGTTTACTATCTGACAATACTTTTCCCCCCTACATAATAAATACCTCTTTATACCAATTACCGTAACGACCAAAATATACCATTCTCATATACTTAACTTTGCTCTAATATATAGGTTTTATAAATAATAAAATAAAATTTATTACACTCCTCTCTTATAAATATTTATATTTTACAATATAAGTAATTATATTACATTTTATTACATTTGTATATATTGTTGTGGTTAAATTTTAATGTTTTACTAAAAAAAGTTAATTCTGTCCCACACAAAAATTACACATTTCTCGTATTGAATATAGTACAGTCATATATTCTATAAATTTCCTACAGTTTTACTTTTTTACAAAGTAATAGACAGTAAATATAGGCGTGAAATATTTTATTGTTTATTACGCAAGAAAAAATTCTCTATTACTGCTTTAAAGGGGGTGAACAATTTATTATTAAAATTACTTTCCAAAAAATTTTAATGATTATATGAGAGGGGTTGATGTGTTTTGAAACACGTAACATTAAAAAAATTTCTTGCTTTTTTTGTAGTCTTTCTACTTACATTCACGCAAATAACACTAATGCCTAAAGCAGCAGAAAAATCTGATAAAAAAAATGTTGTAGTTTATTTTCCTAATTGGGGTACCTACAACGCAGCTCACAGCAGCATATCTGTTGATCAATTACCTTGGGACAAGGTCACTGTAATCAATCATGCATTCTTTGAAGTAGATTCAAGCTTTAAACTCAATTCTACTGATTCTTATGCAGATTTTGATAAATCTTTCCCACATTCTGAAGGTTGGGATGCAGATAAACTTAGAGGACACATGGGTGAATATAAGTATTACAAATCTCAATATCCAAATGTAAAGGTGCTTATATCAGTAGGTGGATGGACAAGGGGTGCTAATTTCCATGCAATAGCATCAAGTTCTAGTTCTCGTGCTGTATTTATAAACAGTGTGGTAGATTTTCTAAAAAAATATCCCTTCATAGATGGAATTGATATCGATTGGGAATTCCCTGGTATTGATAGAAAAGCAGATCCAAACGACCAATTTGATAAAGGTTGCCCAGGTGGACCAGAGGACAAACAAAACTTTACTTCACTTCTTCGTGAAATACGTAAAGCTTACAATGATAATGGATTGTCTAATAAAATGCTTACAATAGCAGCACCATCTGGATATGATAAAGCACAATATACTGAACCTAACGTTTATGCTCAATACTTAGATTTTATAAACGTTATGACTTATGATATGCATGGGGCTTGGGAAACAACTACTAATCATCATGCTGCAATATATCCAAATCCTAATGATCCATCTGGAACTTCTCCTGTAGATATAAAAAATAAATATAATACTGATTCAGCAATGAAATTGTACAGGGATACTTATAATATAACTGCAAGCAAACTAAATGTTGGAACACCATTCTATTCAAGAGGATGGAAAAATGTTGTGAACAATGGTGGAAGCCTACCTGGATTATTTGCTTCTGCAAATGGTGCACCAGTAGGTACATGGGATAATGCACAATCTCCAGGTGGACAAAACCCTTATTTCAAAATGAAGGAATTGGAAAAAACATCAGGTTACGTAAAATATAGAGATCCATATGCTAAAGTTCCTTATCTATATAATGCATCACAAGGAATTATGTACACATATGAAGATGAAGAATCTCTTACAGAAAGATGTAATTACGTATTAAATAACGGTTATGGCGGAATGATTGCTTGGGAAGTTTCAGGAGACGACCCAAATGGATTCCCATTAACTACTTTAATGGCAAATAAACTTTCTGGCGGAAGTAATCCAACAACTCCAACCGACCCAACAAATCCAACGGATCCAACAAACCCAAGTAATCCTGGTACTTCTTATCATGCATGGGATAGTAGTAAAGTCTATGTAAATGGAGATATTGTTTCTTATAACAACAACAATTACAAAGCAAAATGGTGGACTCAAGGTGATAAACCTGGTGCTTCTGATGTTTGGGAATTAATTGGAGCCGCTACACCAACTAATCCAACAACCCCAACTAATCCAAGTAATCCAACGGATCCAACAAACCCAAGTGATCCTGGTACTTCTTATCCTGCATGGGATAGTAGTAAAGCTTATGTAAATGGAGATATTGTTTCTTATAACAACAACAATTACAAAGCAAAATGGTGGACTCAAGGTGATAAACCCGGTACTTCTGATGTTTGGGAATTAATTGGAGCCGCTACACCAAGTAATCCAAAATACTAATTAAATAATAACATTTAAGTGGGAACGTATAATTTATATACATTTCAAAAATATATAGAAGGAGTTGATGTATTATGAAATACATGAAATTAAAAAAGTTATTTGCTTTCGCTGTAGTATTATCGTTTGCATTACCACAAATGTCAGCATTAGCCAAGACAGCAACAACAACAACAACAACAACAAAGGCTTCCACAGTGATTGTCTCTGCATCTGTAGCTTATGCTAATTGGGATGCCAACAAAGCTTATGTAAGTGGAGATACTGTTAATTATGAAGGTAAAAATTATAAAGCTAAATGGTGGACTCAAGGTGATAAGCCCGGTTCAACTGATGTTTGGGAATTGATTGGAACAGCACCATCTAACCCTAGTAATAATACTTATGCTGCTTGGGACAGTAGTAAAGCTTATGTATCTGGTGATATTGTTTCTTATCAGAACAGTAATTACAAAGCTAAATGGTGGACTCAAGGTGATAAGCCTGGTTCAGCTGATGTTTGGGAATTGATTGGAGCAGGACCTACAACCCCAACAAATCCAACAAACCCTACAAATCCAACAAACCCCTCAGTATCAAAGCCTGCTGAAGCTCCAAATGATATATGGGGATATGCACTTAATGCTGATAAGAAATTTGGTAAAAATGGAGACTTTGCTTTATTAATATGTGCTGTTATTAAAAAAGAATCTAATTATGGAGCAGGTTTAGGTGGTAGTCCATCTTCTGGAGACGGATTAATGCAAGTAGAACCAAATACTAGAAATGCTTATTCAAGTGAGTTCAGTTCAACATATGGACATGCCTACAATCATAGTAATCTTCAAGACCAAGTATATATGGGATCAATGATTATAAATGATAACATTAAGCAATTTGGTAATATATACAATGGTCTATTACATTACAATGGAGGACCAAACTGGTATCCAGGAGCTACAGATTCATATGGCCGTCCAATTCTAGCAGATCAATATGCAAATGCAGTGTATGCGACATATAAAAGCTATGGTGGAAAAAACTAGTAAGCAAAGTAAATGGACAAGTCCATTAGAATCAAAAGTATTTTAGAATTATATATAGCAACTGATTAGAAAATACAGTTAACTTATAAATTTAAAGAAACACCCTCTTTGAGAAAAGGGTGTTTCTTTAAATTTATGGGCTAAATGGTGGACAATTTGCAAATGTTACAATACCAAGTAGAGTAACAAAAATGAGTAATGCTATCTTTCTTAATTGCTTAAATTTAACCAAAAGAGCAGCGTAGAAAATTTAATTCCTACACTGCCCTATATATTTCATTTATAATTATTATTTTTTTAAATGAGCTCCATTTGTAGCAATAACTTCTTTATACCAATAAAAGCTCTTTTTCTTATATCTTTCTAGAGTTCCACTTCCATCATCATGTCTATCTACATAGATGAATCCGTATCTCTTTTTAAGTTCAGCTGTTGATGCACTGACTAAATCTATGCAACCCCATGTAGTGTATCCCATAACTTCAACACCATCTTCAATTGCTTCTCCTACTTGAACTAAATGATCGTTTAAGTAGTTTATTCTATAATCATCATTTACTGTTTTATTTCCATTTTCATCAGTCATTAATTCATCAACAGCTCCTAAACCATTTTCAACTATAAACAATGGTTTTTGGTATCTATCATAGAATAAGTTAAGCATGTATCTTAATCCTTCTGGATCTATTTGCCATCCCCAATCTGAAGCCTTTAAATATGGATTTGGTACTCCACCAATGAGATTTCCTTTTCCTTTAATATTCTTTTCAGGATCTGCACTTGCACACGAGCTCATATAATAACTAAACGAAACAAAATCTACTGTATTCTTTAGTATTTCTTTATCACCAGGTTCCATTTTTATTTGTATGTTGTTTTCCTTAAAAAATCTATTCATATATCTTGGATATTCTCCCCTTACATGAACATCTCCAAAGAAAAGATTCTCCCTATCTGCTTCCATTGCCTTAAGTACATCACTTGGTTTTGGTGTTAATGGATAGTTTGGTACTCCAAGAATCATACAGCCAATTTTGAATTTTGGATTTATTTCATGACCAATTTTTACTGCAAGTGCACTTGCTACTAGTTCATGATGCATAGCCTGATATAAATCCTGCTTGTTTAATTGTTCTTTTGGGGTCCATATTCCAGCGCTCATATAAGGAAAATGAGTTGCAGAATTTATTTCATTGAAAGTTAGCCAATATTTTACTTTATCTTTATATCGGTTAAATATGGTTCTTACATAGTTTTCGAAAAAGCCTATTAGCTTTCTATTTACCCAGCCATCATAATTCTTAGCTAGTGCAAGTGGTGTCTCATAGTGTGAAATTGTTACTAGCGGCTCTATTCCATACTTAGCTAACTCATCAAATACATTATCATAAAATTGTAATCCCTTTTCATTCGGCTCTTTATCATCACCATTTGGAAATATTCTTGACCAAGCAATAGATAGTCTGAAAACTTTGAAGCCCATTTCTGCAAATAGCTTAATATCTTCTTTATATCTATGATAAAAATCAATTCCTATAAGTTTCATATTATCTTCTGTTGGTTCATCTGTTAAAGCTCCCATCACACCTTTAGGTGCTATATCCTGAGTAGATAATCCTTTTCCGTCTTCGTTATATGCACCTTCAGATTGGTTAGCAGCTGTAGCTCCTCCCCACAAAAATCCTTCTGGAAATTTAATTGACATAACTTCTCCTCCTATGTTTTATAATTTATAATATTTATATTTTCCTATAAAATGTTTATATACTCTGTATTGAATACTAAATTTTCAAAATTTACTTTAGTAATAATGCTAGTAAGCATATCCAAAAATATCTTAACTAGCATTATTTGTTGATTTTATTTTATCCAGTAGCTAGCATACGTAACACTCTCGCTTATTTAAGAGAGATCTAAGGCTGCACGCTCCTATACATTGTACCCCTTGAGGGTATAGTCCAACTAAGGTTTAGATGAGGATCAAACCTCATCTAAATCAAGTTTCACATTATTACTTTTATTAACTCATCTTTTTCTTTTACATCTTTATCTATTAATGATAATACATCCTTGTAATCACTTGAATTAGTAACTAGAACTGGAGTTATTACTTCATATCCTTCTCTTTTTATTGCATCAATATCAAATTCAACTAATAAGTCTCCTATCTTTACTTTATCTCCGCTCTTAATATGAGCTGTAAAGTGCTTTCCACCTAATTTTACTGTATCTAATCCTATGTGTATCAAAATTTCTGTTCCGTCTTCAGCTGTAATTCCTATAGCATGTTTTGTTTCGAATAATGCTGAAATCACTCCATTAACTGGTGAAACTGCTACGCCTTTACTTGGTATTATAGCTGCACCCTTTCCCATTATTTCTTCTGAGAATGTTATATCATTTACTTGGCTTAATGAAACTGATTTCCCTTCAATTGGAGCTAAGATTATTGCTTCGCTTTTAGTTTCAGCTTTATCTAAGACAGCTTCTTTAACTTCCATTTTGTTTTCAATTAAGCTTTCTTCAATTTCTTCATTTGCTGGATCATCAAATCCAATAATCCATGTTAATGCAAATGAACCTACAATTGCAATAGCTGCTGTTATTAAAGCATTAATAAAGTTTGAGCTACCATTTGGATCAATAAACTGAACTATTGATATAAGTGCTGGTGTTGCAAAAACATAAACTTTTAAAGCTACAATTCCTGCATATAGACCTGCTATACCACTTGCTATCATACTTGCTATTAAAGGTTTTTTATATTTTATAGTTACACCGTACATTGCTGGTTCTGTTACCCCTGCAAGTAAAGCTGAAATACTTGATGCGCTTGCAACTTGTTTTAAGTCTTTATTTTTAGACTTTAGTGATACTGCAAGTGCTGATGCTCCTTGTGCTAAATTAGATGGAAGCATTGCTACTAATAATAATGTTTCGTATCCTGGGTTTGCTAAAGCTGTTAATGCCATAGGTACGAATGCCCAATGCATTCCTGTCATAACTATAAGTGGCATAAACGCCGCCATTAAAGGTAATGCAATCCAATTTGCCTTATCTTGAATTGTGTACATAACTGTTGATAAACCTTTACCTACTAAGAATCCAAGTGGTCCAACAACTATTATTGCAATTGGCATAGCTATAAGTAATATTAACATTGGTTTTAAAAAGTTCTTTGTAACTGCTGGTGTAATTTTATCTACAATTTCTTCTATATATTTCATTACCCAAGCCATTAGGATAACAGGAATAACTGAATACCCATAACTTGCTGTTGTAACTGGTAATCCTAAAAATGATACAGGTGATCCTGCACCAAGTAATTTTACAAAATCAGGATATACCATAACACCTATTACTGCTGCAAAAGTGTATGGATTAATATTAAACTTTTTAGAAGTTGAGATTACAAGTATCATCGGCAAGAAATAAAACGTTGCATCTCCAAGTGCTGATAATATGGTATAAGTCTGGGTTGTATTCGATAAGAATCCAATAGTTGTAAGTAACACTACTAGCACTTTTACCATACCTGCGCCAATTATTGCTGGCATAGTAGCTGACATACTTCCTGATACTACATCTAAAACTTTCGTAATTATATTTTGCTTTTCATTTGAATTTTCAGTATTATTAGCACTATCACTAAAATTACCAAGTTTCAATACTTCTTTATAGCATTTAGAAACTTCATTTCCTATAATTATTTGGTACTGACCGCCTTTTTTCATAACGCCCATTACACCTTTTATTTTTTTAACTTGTTCATCATTTACAATACTTTCATCTTTTAGGGTGAATCTAAGTCTTGTCATACAGTGTATAACACTACTTACATTATTTACTCCACCTATTTTTTCTATTATTTCTTTTGCAACTATTGAATAATCCATAGTATAATCCTCCATTTAAAATTAAGTTATTTTTAGATTAACTTATCCATTAGCGTGTAGCCGTTAACTTCACTTAAAAGTTAGAGTATTACAGATACTAGCTACCGGATAAATTTTTTGGAATTAATTTTAATGAAGTAAAGCCCGTAACACAGTTTTTCTGCTTACAGTAACTACCTTGCATTTAGATTTATTTTGTTTATAATTTTATAAAAAATATCTAAGAATCATAAAAGAGCGCTCATTTTACACTTCTCAGGTATAGATTGCATTGCAAATTAACAGTCCGTTTTTTATTCAGTTTGCTTTGTAACTCTGTTAATATGAACTGCTAAATACATCATTTCTTCATCAGTAAGCTCAGAATTAAATTCACTCTTTACGTATTTTTTAATTTTCTCTGCACATTTATATGCTTCTTTATATTTTTCTCTCATTATTTTAGAAAGGCTTGTATCCTCATCTTCAATTTCATTTCCTCTAAAAATTCTTTGTGAAAAGAATTTTAAATGAGTAATAAATCTTTCATAATGAAGTGAATATTCATCCAATTCTAACTTATAATGAAATTTTACTATGTTTAAAATATTTTGAATCATATTAGTCATGCTCATAGTATCATCTATATTACTAGAATTTAATTGAGCGTTTACAATATGTAATGCTATATTAGCAGCTTCGTCTTCTGGTAAATCAACATGTAATCTTTTTTCAATTATTTGAAGAGCCTCTTTACCAATTAAAAACTCATGATTATAAAATCTTTTTATCTCCCATAATAACGCATTTTTAAATTGTAATCCTTTATTAACTCTTTCCATTGCAAAACTTATATGATCTGTTAATAGAATATAAATATTATCATTAAGCTTCTTACCTAGAGAGTATCTTGCATAAGATACTATTTCATTAGTTGTTTGTATGACTTCTAAAGGAATATCTGACAACAATTCTATTAACTTATTTGAATAGTTTTTATCTTCAAGAGAATAAATCTTTTCAACTTTATCTTTATCAATAATTTCTCCAGCCTTTTTCTTAAATCCAAGTCCACATCCCATAACAAGAACTTCTTTATTGTTATTATCAAAAGATTGAACTAAATTGTTATTAATTACTTTCTCTATCTTCATAAATATTCCCCTTTGGCATAAGTTAATTAATTTAAAAGACACACTAGCTATTAGTAAATTGTAATTTAAAGTGCTTTATTTAAAGTAGCTTTTATTATTGTGACACAAAAAAAGACCATACCACAACAGATAATACTACTAAATACTATCTATAAAATGGTAAAGCCTGCATAACCAGTAACATTCCTTTTAATTTATGTTAAGGATATCATAAGATTCTTAGCCTGTCAATCGTTTTCCATGAATTATCAATAACTTCTATATATAGTTTCTTTTTAACTATTAGAATTCTTATAATTTAATATTATTTCCAAAAGCCTATTTAGAAAAATCAGATAGGCTTTTAATTCTTTAAAATAATAACCCGCTTCAATAAGTTCCGCTGACCAGACAGTAATTCCGAAAAAATACTCATTAAATGATTCATTGAATATAGCAATTTAACCAAATAATCATATGTATCCCGCTATTTGTTCTCGCTTTAATAATTGCCACAACTGCTCCGCCATATATGCTGCTGGATAAGGCATTGAATTTACAATCCACCATTCCATTACACCAACAGCAGCTGAAGCAACATATTGAGCAATTATATCCTTGCTTATATTTTCATTACTTCCAGTCATGTCAAGATGCTCTTCCATACTTTTAAGAGCCATTGTTAAAATACGTTCCCTAAAAGCAGACATAGCTTTGTTAGTGAGCATATTTGAATAGAAAATGGCATGCTTTTCTAGATATTGAAACGTCTGAAGTAGCGAAGCTTTGGAGTCAAAATTGCTGCTCTCTCCATCTGAAATACAACTGTCACATAATTGATTTAAATGAGTATCTATACATTTATTCATCAAATCAAATTTGTCTTCATAATGCAGATATACAGTGCCACGGTTTACATTTGCCTCTTCTGCAATTTCGTTAATAGTTATCTTTTCAAAATCTTTTTCCGACATGAGTTTGATAAAAGCACCCATAATAGCCTGTTTTGATTTTTCAATACGTCTATCCATAAAAATATCTCCTTTATGTACCTAATCTACTTCCTGTAAACTGATTTATCTTATAATAATCAACATTTATATGTGTTTTGTTCATTAATAAACAAATCTCATTGTTTTAACTATTGAATTGAATTAACTTAATTGATAAATTTATTATAT
The DNA here is from genome assembly GCF_022320765.1 of Clostridium sp. YIM B02569. NCBI lineage: Bacteria > Bacillati > Bacillota > Clostridia > Eubacteriales > Clostridiaceae > Clostridium > Clostridium sp. YIM B02569. The sequence goes on from NZ_JAKJJX010000007.1 coordinate 92,705, forward strand.
TGAACAAGTGTTGAAAAATCAATATTCGTTGAAATAATGAAAGGCGGAATTAGTTTGAAAATATTTTATTTTACTGCTACAGGAAATAGTTTATATGTTGCAAAAAAGATTGGTGGAGAATTGTATTCAATACCTCAAATGATAAAAGAATGTAAATATGAATTTGAGGATGATGCTATAGGATTTGTATTTCCTTGTCATGGATTCGGAATGGCGAAAATAGTTAGTAACTTTATAAAAAAGTCAAAATTTAAAGCTGATTACTTCTTTTCAATTATGACATATGGTGGTAATGCATTCTCTGGGTTAAGGCATATGGAGCTTGTGGCCAAGGAATCTGGAATCAAGTTCAACTATACAAATGAAATACTGATGGTTGATAATTTTCTTTCAGCCTTTAAGATGGAGGATGAGATAATAAATAAGAATCCAGAAGTTATTGATGAAAAACTGAGTAAAATAATAGCTGATATTACAAATAGACGAAATTCTCTTGTGAAAAAAGGAATCGTATCAAATACTCTATCTAAATACGGCCGTGGCTTTGCAGATAAAATCAGCAATAATTTTGCAGCTAAGAGATTTATTGTTACTGATAATTGTACTAGCTGTAAGGTATGCGAAAAGGTTTGCCCTGCAAATAATATTAAAGTTAATAACAAACCTACGTTTTCTCATAAATGCGAAGTATGTCTAGCATGTATACATCATTGCCCTCAAAATGCAATTCATTTGAAATCTGAGAAAAGCAAAGCTAGATTCATAAATCAAAATGTACAGCTTAAAGAAATAATTGCTTCTAATAATCAAACTAATTAAGAAAGTAGAAAATGTAATTAATGCTGGTTAGATATTTATGTGCTGCCTTAAGAAACCTATCAAGGCTAACCTTAGTTTAAAATTAAAATACATCTTGATTCCTAACATTGGGGTGCTTTTAAATTATCCGTGCACCCCTAGTATTGAAAAACTATTATTAGAATAATAGTATCTATTTACAATTGTGTTATTCGTAAAGTCCCCAGCCTCCACTGTACTGATGAGGTGACTTTCCTTTTGATTCTATAATCATAGGTTTTAAAGGAACTGGTGTTTCTTTATTTATTTCGGCAAGCTCCACATTAAATTCCCATTCGTCCCCAAAATCAAATAAGTATAGAAGTCTTTCTCCTTTATAAAGATTTAAACTTGCTATAGTTGTAGTTTCCGCTACAGGTCCTTCATACTCTGCATACTTACAGTATATTCCTTTTCTTCTGTTGCCTCCTATAAAAAATGCATATAAGTGATCATTATCAAATTCAAAGGCTTCTTGAATGGCATTATGTAAATCTCCAAAAGTATGCTTATATGCTAAATTTATTTTTCTCCATACAGTCTTTGATAAACTTACTTTAAAAATATACGTTCCACATTTATTTATCTTACTTTCTTCCTCTAATGTATTTTTAACAGTGTTCCCTTTAAAGATGGTTTTAAAAACGTCAAATGCTTTTTCGTTTTTGTTAGTTGTAACTTTTAAATTATAATGCTCTAGTAATACTGGAACATCTTCTCTATTCCAATACAGAATAGCCTTTGTTAGAAGTAATATACTTGTTTTAATCCCAAATTCATTTGGAGAAAAACTTTTTATCGTATCTTCATACCTTGTTTTTGCACCATTAATTAATTCCAGTTCACCAAAACTAAAGAACTTTAAATGATGAAAAAATGCAGCCCCAGTTGAATACATTACATTTGAAATATCCATTTCATCTTTTACAATTATATCTCCTTGTTTAGCACTAGCTATCTCAGCTAAAATATTGTAAAAAGCTGCTATATTATGAGTTCTATCAAATTTTATTTCAAAATCATATTTAGTCCAATAAGTTTGGAGTAAGAAAATATATTTTTCATCTTCATTTAAATTTTGAAAGCTTTCTAACTTATCTGTTTTAAAGAGTCTTACTTTTCCCTTTTCATCGTTAGCCTTTATATAAAGCTTACTTGCAAGAACTAGTGAAAACATCAAGTCTATTGCAAAATATTTATCTTGATTATAACTAGGATTTATTACATCTTTTTTATTTTCAAGGATCATGTTTAGATTATAGCAATCCTTTCTGCCTAATACTTCCTGAGTCGCTGAGAGTATAGGCTTTTCATTTTCTATAAATTCTATAAATTTTTCAAAATCGTTTATTGAACTGTTAATATTACTCATTTTTATTGATCCATCCTCAGTTTTTATATTTATTTATGATTGAATTTTATTTATCAGGTTAAACTTCACAGCTTCCATCTTTTCTAAAAAAGAACATAGTATTTGCTTAATTTCATATTTCCCAAAATCTTCTTCAATATACATATTCATAAGTTCTTTTTCTGAAATCTTAAGAAAATCTGCGACTTTTTAGAATAAATCTTTTCCACTTTGTCTTTGTCAATAATTTCTATATAAAACTTATAAAGTAGTTGTCAAATGATAACTATATTGTTATAATATATCTTAATTAATAATAATTATCAAAGGAGTTTTCATATGACTAAAAAAGATAATAGAGAATTAATTTTAAATATGGTTAACTTTTATAGTTTATTTAATGTTGAGTTTATAGATCTAATTCCAGACCTAACTAATACAGAAATAACTCCCCTTCTTTCAAAAATACTGAATTTTATTCATTTTGAAGGTACTACTACAGCATCAAGAATAAGTAAAAAATTAAACATATCTGTACCAAATACAAGCAGAAGTATTAATGCTTTATATAATCTTGGTTACTTGATAAAAAAACAAGATGAAAAAGATAAAAGAATTGTTTATTTATCACTATCAAATAAATCATTAAATCTTATTTCATCTGTTGCTGCAGCTGGAGAGGATATTTTTTCAGAACGATTTAATGTTCTTTCTAATGAAGAAATAGCTGAGTTATCTCAATCACTATTAAAAGCTCAGAACTTGATTATAAAAATGCGAGATCTATATGAAGATAAGAAAACTATGAAATAAATATTAAGGAGATGATTAAATTATGTTTTTAAAAACTATAAAATCAAAATTAATTATTCTGATAAGTATATTACTCTTAGTTGTAAGCACTGGATTTGGAATTATTTCTTATATTAATGCATCTAACGCTTTAATATCAAATATTAAAAAGACATTACCAGAAATAGCTATCCAGGCTTCTAATACTGTTCAAGCTAATTTAGATAATCAATTAAATTCACTGGAAGTTACTGCTAAGACTGCTTCATTAAGCAATGATACTCCAGATAAATTAATGACTATTTTAAAAGCTGAAGCAAAAAGAAATGGCAGTATTAAAATGGGATACGCTGATATGAATGGAAACATTATATATACTACTGGTGAACAAACTAATATAAAAGATACTACTTATTTTAAAAAATCAATGTCTGGAGAAAATTTTATTAATGATCCTGAAGTTAATGAAGACAAAACTGCAATGACAATGGTATATTCAGTACCAATAAAAAATGATGACTCTATTATAGGCGTGTTAGTATCAGTTAGAGATGGAATGGAACTTAGTGAAATGATTAAGAAGATCTCTTTTGGTGAAACTGGAAGTGCCTATATGATTAACAGTCAAAGCAATAGCATTGCTTATAAGGATTCAAGTATGCCATTAAATCAATATAATTCTATAAAAGAAGCAGAAAAAGATCCTAGCCTAAAAGGTATCGCTGATATGCAAAAGAGAATGATAGCTGGCGAAACTGGTTTGAGTTTATATACTTTTGGTGGAAAAGAATCTTATGGAGGTTTTGCTCCAATCGAAAAAGAAAAATGGTCTGTAGTTGTTATTTTAGAGAAATCTGAACTTCTATCAGAACTTAGCTCCCTAAAATTCTCAATAACCCTTACATCTATATTGTTTTTGGTTATTGGAATTCTTGTAATTTATATTATTTCAAATAGACTATCTAAAAGAATCCAATATGCTTCTAACTCCTTAAACATATTGGCTACTGGAAATTTCACTAATAAGATAAGTGAAAAATATTTATACATTAAAGATGAAATTGGTGATATCGCTAACTCTATGAATACTATGCAAAACTCAATTGGAGATATGATTAAAATGTCTAAGGACAGTTCTCTAATAATAGATGAAAACTCAAGTAATTTATCAACTATATCTCAAAATATGGTCTTATCTTCTAATAATGTGGCCAATTCAATGCAAGAGGTAGCAAGTGGAATTAATTCTCAAGCGAATAACCTAATGGAAATCACTACAACTTTAAATATCTTCAGTAGTAAACTTGAAGATATTGTAATTAACACTAAAGATATAGATAAAAATACAATAATAATGAATGAGCTTGCAAATAATAGCAGCTCAAGCATGAAGTTATTAATGGATACAGTAAGCAGTATAAGTTTATCCTTTAAAAATTTATCTAATAAAATTATTACTTTTAGCAGCAATATAAAAGAAATAAATAACATAGTACAAATTATTAATTCAATAGCTGATCAAACTAACTTGTTAGCATTAAATGCATCTATAGAAGCTGCAAATGCTGGTGAAGCCGGAAAGGGTTTTGGAGTGGTAGCAAATGAAGTGAAGGTCTTGGCAGAGCAAACAAAGTCTTCATCTCAAAATATTAGTAAATTAGTATCTGATATATCTAATGATACTACTGTAATAAAAGATGATACAAATAGCATGACCACAGATCTTAACAATCAAGTTAGCATTATAAATGAAACTATAAACTCATTTGAAAATATAATTGATGTTATTAAAACTGTAATTCCAAAAGTACAAACTGTAAATGTGGCGACTATAGAAATAAATAAAGAAAAGGATGATATTCTTGATAAGATTGAAAGTACATCTGCTATAGCCGAAGAAATATCAGCTTCATCTGAAGAAATATCTGCTTCTACTGACGAAATGTACAAGCTATCTAATGAAGTAGCAAAAGCTTCTGCTACCTTAAATAATATGACAAAAAAATTAATCACTGAGCAAAATAAATTTATAGTTTAATTATTATGGAATATATTTAATTTAACAAAATATTTGGAGGTGTTTATTATATGATTAAACCTTTATTTTTAGCTCATGGTTCACCTATGATGGCAATTGAGCAAAGCGTGTATACTAAATTTTTAAATGACCTTGGAAGATCTATTAATCCTAAAGCTATAGTTGTGTTCACAGCCCATTGGACAACTGAAACACTTACTATTTCTGCTTCTGATCATATATATGATACTGTATATGATTTTTATGGATTTCCAGAAGAACTCTATAAAATTAAATACCCTGCACGAGGTTCTAGCACTATTGCAACAAAAATTAAAAATAAATTAATAGATTCAGGTATTGATGTAAAAACAGATCTAACAAGAGGCTTGGATCACGGTGCGTGGACTCTTTTAAAGCATCTTTATCCAAAAGCTAATATACCAGTTGTTCAAGTTTCTATAAATTATACTCTACCTATTGATAAGCAGATTAAAATAGGCAATGCACTAAAAGAACTTGGTGCTGAAGATATTTTGATTCTTGGAAGTGGAAATACAGTTCATAATCTAAGATTGGTTAATTTTGATAGTAAGGCAATTGATTCTTGGTCTAAAGAATTTGATGATTGGTTGATTGATAAGATAGGAAACAAGGACATAAATGCCCTTAATAACTATAAAAAATATGCTCCTCATGCTAACTTAGCAGTTCCAACTGCAGATCATCTTGTCCCACTATTTATAGCTTTAGGCAGCAGTTCAGAATTAACCCCTAGAGTTATATTTAGAGATTATCAATTAGGAAACTTAAGTTATCTTTGCTATGAATTTTAGACAGTTCTGCCTTGAATCTCAGCTTTTTCAGCTTAGATTTTAGTTCTTTTGATAAGAGGATTTATGATTTCATTTGTCATTAATCCTCCTATCTTTTTTGTTTATTCAATATATTTATATTTAATACGTACATTTAATCTTAATCCACATATACATAAGGTTATCAAAACTGAAATGGATCGTCTTCAATCTAATTCTTAAAAGAATGATGTTATTATTGAAACAAAGCATGTTGTTGAAGATTTAACTGGATATAACTATTCGCCTAATATTCATTTTTAAACGCCTAGTTTACCAAATTTTATTAAAAAGAGTATATTAGATTTATTTCTTTTCTAAGTCCGCAATCAATGTTGATCCTTCAGCCTTCCACCCTAACCACTTTTGTGTAAGCACATTTGACGTTGGATTATCAGTTATTGCGAACTGTGCAAGCCATCCGAAATGCTTATCTATATCTTCTTTAGAAATACTTTTTACTGGTAAGTTCAGGCGGCTTCCAATTGCTTCAGCAATATCTCTAAAAGGTATGCTTTCTTCACCAACACCGTGCAAGCATGAACCAGCAGAGGCAGATTCCAATGCCATTCTAAATAACCTTGCCACATCTAACCTATGTATAGCTGGCCAGCGGTTAAGTCCATCGCCAACATAAGCTGAAATTCCTTTTTCACGAGCAATATATGCCAAAGCTGTAGCAAAACCTTGACGATTTTCGTCATGCACACATGGCGCAAGCCTCACAACTGAAACACGTACACCTTGATCAGCAAATGAAAGTGCAACTTCCTCCGAAGCAATACGTGGTGCTCCTACAGAATTTGGATCAGCTTCATCTTTTTCTGTTCCAATACGCCCTGACTTAAGAAGCGTAATAACTGAAGTAGTAACTAAAGGTTTATTTGATCCTTTTAAAGCTTCACATAGTGTTTTTATGGCAAGACAATCTTTTTTTCCTGCATCAGCCAAGTTTGAAAAATCATTGCTAAATCCTAAGTGAATAACACCATCAGCAGCAGATGCTCCACTTCGCAAACTATCAAGATCCTCAAGTGAACCACGATGTACCTCAGCACCTGCAGCTAAAAGTGCTTCAGCTGCCTTATCAGAACGTGCAAGTCCAACAACCTGATGTCCCGCACCAATCAATTCCTTAACAACAGCAGAACCAATGAACCCTGTTGCTCCTGTAACAAAAACACGCATTATAAATTCCTCCTAAATCCTATTAATTTAGAGTCACATCATCCTTATATAAAATTCATTAAAATAAGTAGTATTTAACTTAGTCAGATGAACTACTCTGGATTTATTATAGAATAAGTACTCAAAAAATTGTTGCCACTTCCTCTCAACTTATTGCCTGATTCTCTTGCCGTAAATATACTTCTCCTATTCAGTATCTTTTGATTCATCAGATTTTTTAAGCTGATTATATAATATATCAATATCTTTTCTTGGCGGATTTCCAAAATAACTGCTATAATCCCGACTGAATTGTGATGCACTTGCATACCCTACCAACTGACATGCAGTCGCTGCATCCATTTTCCTAGATAACATAAGATGTCTAGCTTCCTGTAAGCGCAGTATCTTTTGATATTGCAATGGACTCATAGATGTTGCCTCTTTAAAATGCTTGTGAAAAACAGAAACGCTCATATTTGAAATCATTGCTAAATCCGAAACCTTCATTGGCATTGAGAAGTTACTTAACAGCCATTGAATAGCTTTCGCAATATGCCGAACCTTAGAATCTGCAAAGCCTATTTCAGCAATTTGAATGCCAATTGAGCTGCGTAAAAGACGCACCAAGATTTCATCCTTAATAATTGGCGCAAGTAATTCTGTATCACTAGAATTTTCCAAACATTCAAAAAGTCTAGTAACTGAATTTATGATACCTTCATCTGCATCTGTTGTATATCCAACATTCCTCGTCTTAACAGATGGCAAACCATTTGGATAAACTTTTTGAACAAATTCTGCTATTTTTTCCGGTTCGAGAGTTAATCCAATTCCTAGAAAAGGCTTTTCATAACTTGCTTGTATAGTCTTTAGCGCAACAGGTACCCCAACTGGAAGCATGAGCATACATCCTTTGTCTATCTGAAAAGTTTCCTTTCCTATCCTAACAGCCTTTACTCCCTGTGCAACAATTATCACAGAAGGAGCGTAAAATGATTTTTCCCAATCTTTGCTTATTTTCGAGTAGCGCCTGGTATGCAAGCCAGGAATACTGTGACTAAAAGTACCATTCTTTGGAGAATGGTTGTATATTAATTGAATCAACCTATTTATTTCTGTTTTATTTAATGCTTGCTCTTTAATTATCAATTGTTCTTCAGAATATTTATCTAACATTACTAAATCGCCCTTCCTAAATACCAATCATCTATCTAAATTTATTTAAATATAAGTAATATTTATTATAGTAACAGATACAAGATTATATTTCATAAAAAATGAGAGCTCACTTTTACAAAAACTCTCACAAATAATAATATCTTTTGCTTAAATTCTTTCATTTTTACATTGTTAACTCTTTATTTCTTGACTTTTTCAAAGGCTCTCCATAAAATTCTTTATATTTCTTATAAAAATGACTTTTATTTAACCACCCTACTTCATAAATAATTTCATCAATAGTTAAATCTGTACTTTCAATAAGCAGTTTTGCCCTTTCTAAGCGTTCTTTGGTCTGAATTTCTTTAAAGGATTTACCTGTTTTATTTTTTATCAAATTGCTAAGGTAATTTTCGTTATAGTTAAACTCTTTTGCAAGCTTACTTAGCGTAATTGTTCTAAATTCTTCATGTATCATCCTAAGAATTTTAAATATAAGATTGTTCTCCTTCTGCTGATATGTATTCTTATGGATTTCAAAAGGAACGTTTTCAATAAGTTCCATAAATAAAATTGAAATATCTAATCTTATAATCTCATTAGCAAAGTGGCTATTTGAGTAATATTTATCAATAATCTGATCTAACAAATGCTTTATGGCATCATGTTTTGAGCTTCTAAAAATGATATAAGCAGAATCCTTTTTATTTGTCATATTCTCAAGTAAAAAGTTAAAAACATAATTATTTTTATGCATAATGCTCTCTAAACTTTCAAAATCAATGTTTTCAACTGGAAACATCAAATTTATAAGAAGATCTGACGCTCCTGGGGCACTTACAAAATGAACAGCATTTTTAGACATGAGAAGAATATCCCCTGTATGTAATATTTCTTCGTTGCCATTAATAATCTGCTTAACTGACCCTGAAAGCATATAATTTAGCTCTAAAAAATTATGACTGTGCTCAGGGAAATCCGCAAAGCGTGAGTGTTTGCTTATATATACTTTACGATTTTTTAAAAAGTACTCATCCTTTATAATCATTTTACGTTCGATATTTGTATAAGTCTCTTTCTTAACTTTTGTTACTTTTCTAAAGTTTTTAATATTATCAAGTTCGTCTAAACTCATATTATACAACAGTTCTTCAACATTTTTCTGCATAAATAAAACCACCTGTAATTTTGTTACCACCATTGTAACATAACGTCATTGAAAACGCTATCGTATTTTTATAGAATTTAACCAAAAGGAGGAATAATTATTATGATAAAAGTTATTGCAAGTGATTTCGAAAGCATTCAATCAGCTATCGATTTCCTAAGTAAAAAGGATGGGAAAAAGGAACTTATAATTCCTAAAGGTGTAACAGAAACTGGACCTATAAACTTAATTTCTGACTTAACATTAAACTTAGAGGAAGGTGCTGTTCTAAAATTTATTGATGACCCAAACATTTACGAACCTATTTGGACACGCTGGGAAGGAGTTGAATGTTATGCAATGCATCCCCTTCTATATGCAGCTGAATGTGAGAATATTATAATCACAGGTTCAGGTACAATCGATGGAAACGGTAAATCCTGGTGGGAGAAATTCTCCAATATCGAAAAAGAGGACAGGCTTGAACCTAGAGAAAACTATGAATTACGCTTAGCAAAGCTTAATCCTGATTATAAAAATCGTACAGGCGGCGGTGCAAGACCTTCTACACAGTTTCTCCGTCCACCTCTCATTCAGTTTTGGAAATGTAAAAATATTAAAGCTCAGAAATTTACTCTTAAGAATTCACCGTTCTGGACTTTACATACTGTCTACAGTGAAAATATAATTATACAGAACATGATTATAAAAAATCCTGCTGATGCTATTAACACAGACGCAATTGATATTGATTCATGTAAAAATGTTATTATTGAAGATTGTCTCTTTGATGTAGGTGATGATGCAGTTACTTTAAAATCAGGTAGTGGCATAGATGGCTTGAGAGTAAATATTCCAACTGAAAAAGTCAAAGTGCGTAATTGCAAGATCTTAGCCAGCCATGGAGGAATTGCTATTGGAAGTGAAACTGCAGGAGGCATTAAAGATGTTGATGTGAAAAATTGTGAATTCATTGGAACCCAACGTGGAATTCGCCTAAAAAGCAGACGTGGACGTGGAGGCACTATTGAAAATATAAATCTTGAAAATCTTAAAATGGACGGATGCTGGTGCCCTATTGTTTTAGGAATGTATTTTGCACCCGGAGTTCTTTCACATGAGGAAGAATATATTTTAAGTGTTAATAATCAGCCTGTAGAATCTACTACACCTCATATTAAAAACATTAAAATAAAAAATATAGATGCGGTAAATATCAGATCAACAGCAGCTTTTATAGTAGGTCTTCCAGAAAGCCCTATTGAGCATGTTGAAATTGATAATTTTAACTGGAGTCTTGCATCTAATGATAATCTGCTTGAAACCTGGAATACTGAGCCTACAAAGGGCTTATTTCATGATGAAAATCGAGGGATTAAAACGATAAATGTAAAAAACTTATTAATTAACGGGGAGGAAATATAATTATGGAATCAAAAAAACAACCGTGGGTTTATACTCCTAAAAAAATCACCTTTCTTAGAAGCCTAGGTTATGGAATGAACGATTTAAATGGATCTGCATGGGGAACTTTAGTCGGATCATACTTAATGATATTTTTAACAACTTATGCAAATTTAAATGCAGGTATTGTTGGAACAATGCTACTTATATTAAAACTTCTTGATATGATAATATGCGGTGTGCTTGGTGGAATAAGCGACCATTTATTTTCAACTGCCATTGGACGAAAACTTGGCCGCCGTCATACTTTATTCTTATTTGGCGCAATTTTAACAGCTATATGTTTCCCACTTTTATTTACAATTCATCCTGGATCTTATCTTTGGTATTTTCTAGTTCTCTTATTTCTTGAAATTGCTCAAGATTTTGATAATATAGCTTATGAAACCCTCGCAACTGAAATGACTGCAAACGCTGAAGAGCGTGTTAAACTTTCTTCTGTAAGAATGTTTGTTTCAGCCTTTGGAACCTTTGCTGTAACAGGTCTTCCTGCTATTCTTTTAAAAGTTTTAGGAGATAATAATGGAAGCGCTTATACTATTTCTGGTATTATATTTGGAATAGCCCTTTCTATTGGAACTTTAATAACATATTTTTCAACATGGGAATTTTCTCCTGAACACGTTGAAAATTTTGAGTCAGTAAATAGGAAAAAAGAGAAAAAAGGCTTTTTTGAAGTAATAAATGATTATCGTCAAGTATTAAAAACAAAGTCTTGCAGACGAACTTGTATTATTTACTTTGTATCTTATTTTGGAAAAGACTGCTTTAATACAGCTTTCTTCTTCTATACAATGTTTCTTATTGGAATCAGCCAATCAGATGCCCAAGCTGCTTCAAGTCTGTCTATACTAGGGATGATTGTTGTACCTATTGCAACCGTTTTTATGTATAAAAAAGGACCTAGATTCCTTTGGACTTCAGCATTTTCAATACAGATTTTCGTTCTATTAATATATTTAATACTATATTTTTCAGGAACACACCTAGATGCTAAAATTATGTTTGTTTTAATTTTTATCTTATCAGCACTTTGGCAGGTTGGCCGTCAAACTGCAGAATACACCGTTTGGAATGTTATACCTTTAGTACCGGATGTAGATACAATTGTATCTACTAAGTTAAGAGCAGGAACTTTTGCAGCTGTTCAAACTTTTACACGTAAAATAACAGGTGCTATAGGTTCAGCAATGATAGGATGGATTTTAGATTTCAGTGGCTTTGACAAACATCTAAGCACACAAACTGATCCTGCTAAAATTGGAATTATGATTTCATTTGCCATCATTCCTCTTATTTGCTTTATTTATTCAATGTATTTAATACGCACCTTTAATCTTAATCCACATACACATAAAATTATCAAAGATGAAATGGACCGTCTTCAATCAGGTGGTTCAAAGAATGACGTTACTATTGAAACAAAGCGTGTTGTTGAAGATTTAACTGGATATAAATACGAAAAGATATGGAATGTCTCTAATTAAACTTTCAAAGAAAACGTTATAAATATTTTTTTATGGCTGAAGAAATTGCTTATCTTCAGCCTTTAATAGTTTTATAGTTTTATAGTTAAAAATGATACAAGACTATTAGCAGACACATTATTCAATTTTCAAGGATCAATTCAGTTTATCTAACATTAATTCATGATGCATTTATCCAACTAAATTTTCCCCATCTTTAAATGCGCTTAAAGATAACTCATTAAAAATTTCATCATCAGTTCCACAGTAGTGAATGCAATCCTCTAATTTCCAACCAAATACGTCAAAAATATTATTAACATATTTAATGGCTTCTGCACCTTTTTTAGGATCTAAGCTTCCTTGAGCAAATATAGTTATTAACTTTTTACCTGGATGTCTAGGAATAAACTTATTGAGAAGCTCTTCAACCATTGGAAACGTACGATCTAACCAAGTTTTTGCCTGACCTGTAATTTGGTACATATATATTGGGGAACCAAATACAATGGCATCTGCCTCAGCAATAGCCTTATACATTGGTTGTAAATAATCATTAACAGCACATCCATCATGAGTACGACAATAAAAGCATCCTTGGCATCCACGAATTCCAGTATTATTTAAATCAAATTCAATAACCTCAGCGCCTTTTGATTTTGCTCCTTTTGCTACTTGATCTAATAATTTTGTTGTATATCCATTCTTTCTTGGACTACCTTTAAAAATAACCACTTTTGACATTTCGCATCTCTCCTTATAATATAAAAATGTATATAATTTCGGCTTATTAACACATAAGTCTAAGTTCAAAGTTGATTATCTATATCCCTAAGAATCTTTTCAATCCAACTGAAAATACGTTCATTTGCGATTAATTTAGCTCCAGCTTGGCAGTGGAATTCAGCACCTTCTTCAGCTGTAAATAAAGTAAAATCTTTATAGCAGTTAAGCTCCTCATACAATTGCCTTGCTTGATCTCTAAGAAGTTTGTCATTTTCTGAATCAACGATTAAGGTAGGGCATTGTATTTTTTCTGCCAATCCTTTCATATAAAAATCACCAACTTTTAGGATGAATTCAGCAGGGGTATTTACACCAAATACATACATGCCTTGTGAAAAACTCCATTTCGCTTTTGAGCTTAGTTCCATTATTTCTTTTATAGCTTTATTAAGTCTTTCTGAATCAGAACGTGCGAAATTTAAAAATTCTGCTCTTGGCATATTAAATATACTTGTAAATCCTCCCAAAAAGTCATATACTCCTCCATTTGCAATGCAAGCTGCAAGCCTAGTTTCAAAAGCTGCTGCTCTAGGGTCAAGATACCCGCCTAAACTTTGTCCCCATAAGACAATTTTCTTTTGGTCTACTTCTCTTCTTGTAAGCAGATAGTTTACAACTGGAGTTATAACTTTTTCGTAGTCATGTCTAAAAAATAGTTTTTGCTTATGTACTGCTTCTCCTTGTCCTGGCCCTTCGAAAGTAATACAATGCATACCGTGTTCAAGTGCATCCATTGCCACTCCGTAAAATGCTTCCTTTGTTCCATCAAAGCCAGTCATAGCAATTAAAACTGGTTTTGGTTCATCTGAATCCTCTAATTTATAAAAATGTCCCGGAAGTGTTGTATTTTCATAAGGAATTTTCACTTCTTCAATAAGAGGCTTGTTCAGCTTCATAACATGTGAAAAGCACTCTAGGCTTGCACTATATAATTTCTCTATCTTTGGGTCTTCTGGATTTTCATGAAGGTAGAATTCTGCAATTCTATAATAATTAGAAGCTCTAAGATAGGCTTTTCTTGCACTGATCAAGTGGCCATCTGAGTAGCTATCCTCTGCAACTTTTTGCAAACGCTTAGCTGTTTTAGTCCATTCTTCGCACCAGCTTTGATAGTCTCCTTCTTTAATTTTCTCTGCTGTTGAAACTACTTCTCCTATATCTGCAGCTTTGAAGGCAGTATCTCCAAGAAGTCCTAATACCTTGGATGCAAATTGATCATCTTCAAAAATTAAATTATTCATTGTCATTCTCCTTTACAGTATTTATTGTTTATACAACACGTTGTTGCTATAATTAAAATATATCAGATACAAATTTATATTCAACCAACAATACTTATAGTTCGTTTTATATACAATAAAGGAGTGAAAATGTTGCAGAATAAACATGATATTCGAACAAAACGAACACATCAGCAGATAAGAGATTCACTTATTGATCTTATTTTTGAAAAACATTTCGATAATATTACAGTTGGTGATATCACTAATCGAGCTATGATTAATCGTTCTACCTTTTATAGGTATTATCAGGATAAATACGACGTTGTACTAAATATCTTTGAAGACGCAATGGAAAAAATGAAGAAAGATTTAGGCCTTCCAAAATCCAGCCTTAAGTATCTTAATGAAGAACAAAGATCTGATCCATGGGTGAAACTATTTGATCACTTTGCTGAAAACAGTAGATTATATCTGGCAATGCTTGATGATTCATGTAACATATGGTTTATATCTAGACTGCGCAGCTACATCATCTCAATGTTAAGAGAACGTGAAAATTTACGAAGCTCTTTCATTGTAAGCAACGAAGACTGCTCCCCTGAGATACAGGAAATGGCATTCTTATTTACCGCTAATGCTTTAATCGGTACTATTGATTGGTGGTTAAAGTCAAAATGTACTCCTGATTCAGAAAAAATGTCTTATTTGTTTAGATCTTATTTTAAGAATGGCTATGTAGGAATGTTGAATAAAAATTAATGTTGCGACTCAAATTTTGCATTTATAAAATTATGTCGTTAGTTTAATGATTGAAACATGTAAAATAATTTAAACCACTACAAAATGTAGTGGTTTAAATTTATATTTAATTTGGATAGCCTCAAATTAAGGCTATTACTCTTTAATTTTTATTAATAAATAATTAGTTTGAGAATTCTTGAGTTCCCATGTATTTGTTATTTCCGTAGATTACACCTATACCAACCTTAGTATATTTTTCATTCATCATATTTGCTCTATGACCTGGTGAGTTCCACCATTGATTAAATAATTCAACTGGGTCAGAAGTGTTATATGCAATATTCTCTCCTGCTGTAGTAT
This sequence comes from Clostridium sp. YIM B02569, assembly GCF_022320765.1. Classification (NCBI taxonomy): domain Bacteria; kingdom Bacillati; phylum Bacillota; class Clostridia; order Eubacteriales; family Clostridiaceae; genus Clostridium; species Clostridium sp. YIM B02569. Next base: position 108,071 of record NZ_JAKJJX010000007.1, read on the forward strand.
AAGTATATCCTATTGTGTGTAACCAGTTTGTCCACTTTGTTCCGTCTGGATTTGTATGATCAAAGAAGTTATTTTGAATCATGTCGTCACTCTTATATCGTGCAACTTGTACTAATGTATTATCTATAGTTAATGGCTGAAGCCCCGCCTCTTTTCTTTTTTCATTCATTAATTGAAGAATCTTATCCTCAGCAGAATTTTGCATGCTGATTGAATAATTGGTCGGTAGATTAGGTAGCCCCTGTACATTTACTGATGTTGCATTTGTGCCGCTTTTTGAAACTGCATCTGTATTATTAACATTATTTCCATTAGAAGTATTCATAAATAAGTTTGTATTTAAAAGATTATTTATATTAACATTATTATAATCATTAACATTTGAATTAATTGTTGCTGCAGATACTCCTAATGATGAGAAACTCCCTATTGTTGTAGCTGCAATAACTGTAGTTACTATTCTTCTTAAACCATTCTTTCTCATTAGTTTTTCTCCTTCTATATGTTTTATTTGTCCTTATAATTTTTATTTAAACAAAAATTATTTTTTAAGTTTTTGTTGCTTTCGAGTAAGGACATGTCTCTATCTTATCATCTTTTCGACAATATTCAACACGATTTCTTCTCAATTTATTGATTTAAACGATATTGAATTAGACATGCTTCAGTATGTTATCTTATGCTTCTTTATGCACAATGATTTCATTTAACATCTTAAAGTGCCAAGGATACTCCCCTATATTTTTCTATATTCTTTAGTATTTATTATTTTCTTATTTGTGATTTATTTAAAAATTCATTCATTGCCTTTAGATGGTTAAATTGTATAAATACTTGTTCATTTAGCACTGTTAACCCAAACATCATATTTCCATTCTTAAAATGTATCAATAAAGACTGACTAAGTACCATAGCTTAATCTTACTTCTAAACTTTCAAAGAAAACGTTATAAATATTTTTAAGGCTGATGAAATTGCTTATCTTCAGCCTTTAATAGTTTTATAGTTGAATGTTATAAGGGATGTCTATGTGTTATCTTTGTCTCTTCCTATAAAAATAAGAGCCTATTTACATAAGCTCCCAGAAATTTACTATTCATCAAACATTTGTATTATATTAAAGATTTTCTAACATGAATTTCTACTAGCTCCTTTATCATCTGCATAATTTCAGGAATATTTATTGCCTTGGGACATTTTTTTAAACATGATAAATCTATACATTTTTTACACTTACCAGCACTTTCTCTTATGCCAAGATCTAGTTTTCTAAGCGCCCAGTAATCTTTACCAAGAAAATAGTAATTGTATTGTCTAAAGACCACATGTATTTCAGTTCCATATATGCACCTGCATCTCTGGCACCTATCACACGGAATTGGTTTAAAACTCTTTTCTAATTGTGACATTACTTGATGAAAAGTCGGTCTTTCATAATTATTAGGTTCACTAAGCATTGCTTGATTTACTTGTTCAATATTCCCCATGCCTATTAAGGCACTTGATACTGGGTATGAAAGTGCACCTGATAAAAGTGTTTTAATCGGAAAGAAGGCTGGTAGTATGCCTGCTGCATATACTTTATTTAGAATAAATCCCTTTCGCCTAAATAAAGCCTCAGCTTCTATTCTATCAAGCATGCCTCTTTCAAAAATATTTCCACTTCCTTGGAGCACATCAACTCTCTTATCCTTTGCACCTCTTAACAATATGTCATAGTAGTGAGTGGCAACCCCTGTAAATTTAATTTTCCCCTCTGCTTTAAGTTCCTTTAATGCATCTACAGCACCATATCTTCCAAAAGTAATATCTTCATTGCTTTCATCTACTTGATGCACAAAATAAATATCTGCATAAGTGCCAAGATTTTTAAGGGATTGATTAACCGCTTTATACATCTCATCTCCATTAAAAAATCTTGACTTATCTGAAATGATAATTTTTTCTCTGCCTATATGAGCAGCAAATTTGCCAAGTTTAATCTCTGCATCTCCATATTCAGGCACAATTGCTGTATCATAAAGATTGCAGCCAAGGCTATAGGTATATTCCATGATTTGTATTGCAGTTTCTTCATCTGGACTAAAGTAATCTGGAAGCACAGGCGCATTCCCACTAAGGATAGGAATTGTTCCAAAAGCTATTTCAGATACCTTAAGTCCTGTACTTCCCAAATTTCTGTATTTCATCCTTTAACTCCTCTCTTGCTTTCTTGTTTACACTTCTTAGATTTCATAGATTAGAAGCTACCAAAGTTAAAGGCATCAGCACTTATTAAAACATTTTCTGATATATGTTTTTTATCAATTTTTGAACACCAGGCAAAAGCTCTTGAATCTATTATTTCAAGCTTCTTTGGGAAGTTTATCTCTGTTAATTCATAACAAAATGCAAAGGCCTCTTTTCCTATAGTCTTAAGCGTTGATGGAAGGAAAATTCTCTCTAAGCTTTTACATCTATAAAATGCCTTTTCAGGAATTTCTGTGATTCCTTCTGGTATTACAATACTTTTTAAGGAAGAGCAGTTTTCAAAGGCCCTCATTCCTATAAATTCAAGTTTGTCTGAAAGCTCTATACTCTCTAGTGAATAACAGCTTGAAAATGCGAATTTTTCTATCCTTTTTACATTGTAAGCATTCTTTACAGACCTAAGCCATTTACAATTCTCAAAGGCATTTTTACCAATTGCTTTAACATCTTTTGTTAAAGTTATATAGGTTAGTAAATTGCTATCTTTAAATACCTCATTATGAATTTCAGTTATTCCATCTATTAATATCAAGTCGTTTATATTACCTGTGCATTCAACAAGAGCATTATTCTCATCTGTTTTAAAGCAATTCAAACAATCCATAAAAATCTGTCTTACACTCTTAGGCAGCATTTCATCATTTCTATCTGTAATTTTTGTTAAGTTATAATCTTTTCCATCTGGCGTAATAACCTTCTTTAGATTAATGCAGTTTCTAAAGGCGTATTCTTCTATAACTGTTTTATCAGAAGAAAAGACAACCTCTTCAAGTTCAAAACAATTTGCAAAGGCCCAGCCTGAAACTATTTTAATATAATCAGTAATTACTACTTTTCCTTTGCAGGAAGCTGCCTCTATTAGTATGTTATTAACAATTACCATAGGCGAAACTTCACCTTGTTTCTCTAACCACATTGTCCCATGAAAAGCTCTTTCACCAATATACTCTACACTTTCAGGTATATATATTTCTTCGAGATTCATGGCATCTTTAAACACTTCACGTTCGATTGTCTTTATTCCTTTTGGAATATGTATAAAACGTCCTTTATTTAAATACCCAAACAAAGAGAGATTTTCATCTATATTAAAGCAGCTCATTGCGCTATTATATATTGCTTTTACGCTATCTGGCAGGCTTCTTTTAAAAATAACTGAATAGTTTTTTACAGAATATCTATTATCACCAATACCTATTACTTTAAGTGCCGTGCATCCTGCAAAAGCATAGCTTCCATATCTAAAACCTTCATGAGACACCATTATTTCTTCTAGATTTCCGCAATTTTCAAAAGCATGAGCATAAACTTTAGTCTCTGCCTTAAGTGATATATTTTTAATTGAATTACAATCACTAAAAGCGTTAACTCCTATTTTTTTAACCTCTGTAAAATCGAATTTTCTTAAGGCTTCACATTCTTCAAAGCAACTGTCTCCTATTACTCTAAGCGCTTTACACTCACAAATCTCAAGCCCTGCACATCCACAAAAGGCTTCGTTTCCAAAGAAAGTCACCCCTTCAAGAGCAACATTTTTTAAATTAATACAATAGGAAAATGCTCCTTCTAAAATTTCCTCTGCCTTACCTGAAACCCTTGTAATAGATATGCACTTTTGAAAAGCTTTCCTTCCAACATATTTTAAGGCTTCTGGAAGGATAACCTCTTTTAGATTTTTGCAACATCCAAATGCCCCTTCACCTATAAAAACAAGGCTTTTAGGAAGTACTACACTAGTTATATTTTCATTGCCTGCAAAAGCATATGGTGCAATGTTTACTACACCTTCTGGTATAGTAACCTCTTTATAGCAAGATTTACCATCAACAACAGTATTTGATACTACAGCTAGATGTGATCTATTTTTTAAGTTTTCCAAGAATCCTGTATTTTTAAAAGCATCTGCTTGTATATTAGTGCACTTTACATCCATATCGTAAAGATTTGTGCAACCACTAAATGCATTTTGTCCTATATAAGCTGCCTCTATTAAAGGAATCTTTCCTAAAGCACTGCACCCGTAAAAAGCATTATCAGCTATATATTTTATTTTTCCATAAGACTCAACAGTCTCTAAAGATGTACAATATGCGAAAACGCCTTCGTCCAACGCAGTTATGCTGCTTGGAATTATGACATTTTTAAGAGATGTACAGCCGCAAAAACTTCTTGAGCCAATTCTCTTAAGGGATTTTGGGAGTGTTATAGCTGTAACCTGAGTGTTACCATAAAATGCTCCTCCTGCAATGGCAGTTACTCCCTCAGGAATTATAATATCCCCCGAAAAGTTAGTTCCATCCATAAATATATGGCTGATTTCAGCACTTTGAGTCTTATCCTTCATGTAAATGCTGTCTTCAAAGGCATTTCTACCAATACATTCAATTGAAGTAGGAAGATTAACATATTTAAGTGAAGGGCATTTAAATGCAAATTTATCGAAAACCTCCTTAACTCCTTCGCCGAAAGTTAATTTTCTTAATTTATTACACTCTGAAAAAATATCTGTTCCACACTCTCTTAAATCGCAATTTATTTCTGCTGATTTTATGCCAGAAGCTGTAAATACATTATTCCCTAACTTACCTAAAGACTTTGGTAAATGGATTTCAGTTAAAGATAGACATTTATAAAATGCCATATCACCTATACTCTCTAATTTTTCTGGCAGCTGCACATTTTTTAGTGAATTACATCCATAAAAAGCCAAGTTCCTTATTTCCTTAACTCCGCTTCCAAAAAACACTTCATTCAATTTTCTACACCTGTTAAAGGCTGATTTTTCTATTATAGTAAGAGATTCTGGAAAATCTGCACGTATAAGCTTTACACAATTTTCAAAGGCGGACTCACCAATATATTCAAGTCCCTCCCTAAGATTAATTGTCTGTAAAAGCAGGCAATCAGTAAAAGCTTCTTCACGAATTTCTTTTATAGATTGTGGTAAAATGACTTTTCCAATTGCTTCATTGCCTGCGAATGCTTTCTCTCCAATTACAGTTATGCCTTCTGGTATAGCTACCTTTTCTTCGCTCCCTCTATACTTCATTAAGGTAGTTCCGCTAATAAAAAAGTTATTTAGTATTTGGGAATGAATTGTTCTTACTATTTCCGGCATCCCATCATCATCTCTATTTGGCAGACCCTTTAGTTCATATGTTTTTCCATCAGATAATGTGATATATTTTAGCGTTGTACAGTTTTTAAAGGCATCAGAACTTATAGCTACCTTCTCACTTTCAAATTCTATCCTTTCTAAACTAATACAATTTCTAAAGGCTCTACTTTCAATATTAGCTAAGGTTTCAGGAAACTTTACAGACACTACACCTTTCTTATCAAAGAAACAGCTTTTTCCTATCCCTGTTATTCCCTTTGGCACTCCGATTTCCCTAGCATTTATAAGAAATCTTGTAAGAATCCCATTGTCAATTTCCATCATCCTGTATATATCTGTAGCAATAGCTTTAACTACAGGATGCATATCAGAATGAGATGCTATAATATCAATTACGCTTTCAATCTCAAAGGTATTTCCGTCTGTTAGGCTTATTCTTGAAACCTTTCCGCAGCCTGTAAAAACATCACAAATACTTGATATATCTAATTCGCTTGAAACCTCAATAGTTTTCAAATTTTCATCATTTGAAAATACATGTCTGTCTAAATGTATTACTCCAGGCATAGAAACATATTCAAGACTATCGCAATATAAAAAAGCACAACTATTAAGCTTCTTCACTAAATTGGGAAGCTCTATACTCTCTAAAGAATGGCAACGATGAAAAGCATACTCCCCAATATACGTAAGCTCTGAAGGAAAATTTATTTTTCTTAACTTCCTGCACCCCTTAAAGGCAGTGTCCATAATGCTTGTTATTGTTTCAGGAAGAATTATTTCTTCAATAGAAGCGCATCCTTTAAAGGCTCCTTTTCCTATTACATGAACTGTATCTGGAACTCTAACCACTGCATCCCTAAGTGTATATGCTGCTAAAATCCCTTCATTAATAATAAATCCTTCTTCCATCAACTATTCTCTCTTTCTTCACAAAATATTTTTTTAACAATGAGTTTAAGTTCTTCTATATTTCCACATTTATATAATTCAATTTTATATTGTCTAGCGGCTGTGTTTCCTTTCATAAGGTAAGCTGCAAGCCTTCTTATATATAAAATCGTAAACATTTCATCGTAATATTTTGATGTTAAATCAATCTGTTCTGATATTACTCTATATTTACTCTTCGTAATCTCTTTATGTATGAGCTCACTAAAAATAAATGGATTTTCAAGAGCATATCTTGCTATCATAATTCCATCAGCTCCCGTAAGACACATCATCTTTTCAGCATCTTCTACTGAAAAGATACCTCCATTTGCAACTACAGGAATTTTAACTACTGACTTTGCCTGCTCAATTTGATTATAATATGGAGTACCATAATACATCATATTCCTGCTTCTTCCATGCACTGCAATCATGTCTGATCCTGAATCCTCACACATTTTTGCAAATTCACCAGCTATCATTGCATCTTCCTTTATTCCTGTTCGGATTTTAACTGTAATTACTTTTCCGCTCTTTTTACAGCCTTTAATAATGGAGGCTGCTCTTTTAAGATCCCCAAGTAGCGCACTTCCTTGCCCGCTTTTAAATACGTTTGGTACTGGACAGCCCATATTTATGTCTATAATATCGAATTCAGAAAGATATTCACTTCTAGCCATTTTCTCCATTATCCTTGGATCAGACCCAACTAATTGAGCTGCCTTTATCTTTTCATGAGATGTTGTAAAAAGCAATTTATGCATTGCTTCATCCTTATATTTAAGTGCATTACAATTTACCATTTCTGTATAGCAAAGCCCTGCACCTAGTTCACTGCACAGCATTCTAAAAGGGTAACATGTATATCCAGCTAATGGTGCCATAAGAACATTGTTTGGCAAAGTTATATTTCCAACTCTTAATTCTTTTATCTCCAAATGGTATTATCCTCCTTCAACCAAATTTTTCAACTTACTTATATAGCTTATAAATAATTTCAAATTGTTAACCTTTATTTACTATTTGAAATATAATCTTTTCTTGTTCTTTTCCATATTCCCCTTTTATGAAATCTATAGCGTCTTGATCTATGGGGTACTTATAAACATTAATCTTATGCTCTTTTACTATATTCTCTATTTCTTTATAGTGTTCTATAAAGCCTTCATCTCTATCCCATAAATTAATTTTAGTCCCATCATTGAAATAAAGATTATAACTTCCATATAAGTATGGCGATGATTTAGCCCCCCTGCCATCCTAGTGGCATATGTTGTAATCTGAGTTACATCAGACCACTTATAAGTTTTAGAACTAAAATCTTTATAAATAATTTCATCTTTTGAAAATATTATTCTATAACCACATGAAAATATAATAATACAAATTAGAAATACAGCAACACAAGCTGATAAAATTAACGACTCCAGCTTTTTATCACTATACCATTTTTTCAGTAATAATCCTCTTAGCGCCACTATGCACGCAAATACCAATATAAAGCAAAAGAAGGATATTGCTATAAAGAAAGCTAACTCACTTTGTGATGATAGCACTATAAAACCACTACTTTTATAATCACTTTGCGTTTTAATATACAAGTAAATCAAAAATAACATGCATAACGCTAAACTTATAATTTCAATTGTTATTCTAAAAATACACGATTTATCAGAATTAACTACAGCTATTTTCCTTTTAGACATTTAAATCTCCCTCCTATAGTTACCTTAAATATTTCACTATAATTAATAAAATACTATCGTTCATTACACATATAGTAGCCCAAAATTGTTAAAAGGACATTCTGTTCTTTGCATACTAATCATTATATATTGGTTCATTATCATCACATGCTTTCTCCCATTCCTCTATTGCTTCTTCATCTATATCTTCTTTTTTTAATTTCTTAATAATATCAGAAAAAGTGTCCATGAATGAAAAAATAATTTCTTCATTAGGAGTATAGTCTAAAGTTTCCCATCCTAGTTTTTCTTTTACTCCTTTTGAAAGCATTCTACTATAATCTTTATTATCTTCAGTAGTCTCAAATTTCTCGTGTTTTAGTATAAAATCTTTTAAATGAATTATTTATTAATTAATATCACTACGACTCAATTATGATTCTTAACAATCATAGTCACTGCACTTTACTTCACATATATAAATATTATTTTAACAAAAATCGGAATTATCTTGTTTAAATAAATACCAAAGTCAGTATATCTCTCAGCTCCGCTTATTCTTATGCCGTGTCCAATATCAAAATTTATTTCATAATGCCTTCTATATTTAGAATAATCATTTGCTAGTTTTACACTTCTTATAATAAATCTTTCATTAATATCATAATTGATCATAATTATTGAATTACTTTGTCCACTCTCTTCTCTTTTATCTAATATCTTCTTTACAATTTCAAATGATTTAAAATCTATATAATTAAAATCATCAACATCATTTTCTTCTAAAGATGTTATTGTTCTATCACTATTAAAACAAAATCCATTATCAATTAGAATTTTAATAATATCTGAAAAACCATCCAAATTAGTCAATATTCTTATATATAAATTTCGCTCTACGCTCACCTTATTTTCCTTTCACAAAATTTAATTTGTTGATAATTTTATATAATAGTTCTTATAATTTTCTACATAAACTTATAGAGCAGTTATATGTTTATGAATTACAGATTAACTCAGAATAGAAATTTATCTCGTTGAATCATCTCCGCTATTTCTTTAACTAATTCATTTCCGCGCTCATCCCATGCCATAATAAAAACACCACTCCAGTTATCAAAGCCTAAATTTATTTTTATTCCATCGATTATTAGATCATTATAAATATCATCAGTAACTATGTCCCAAAATTCTTTCCCAGATTTTAATCGTTTGCCAAACTTATTTTTTATATATCTCAAAACCTCAAAAGCATCCTTTGCGCTAGAGACTCATTTTCATATGTATTAAGACCTTTATGTGTTTTATACATAACCCACCCCATAATATCCCCCAGTATATGAAAATTCTATTATTTCTTATATTTATACTCATTTTAGATATCACTTACATTAATTAACTCTTTAATTTTTTTAGAGACTTCCATACAGTTTTCTTCACCAAACTTGACTTCGTCACAAAAAGCTTTACTAAATACTTCTGAAATGATTTGTTCAATTTCATCAACTTTGTTTTCATTTGATATTCTATCTGCTATTTTCTTAGTCTCTGATAAAAATTCATCATCTAGAGCAAGTGGAAGTAAACCCTATGGATTCCATTCATCAATTGCAATTTTTATTTTATTGATTAATTCATAAACTGTTATAAACAATACATCATCATCTTCTTGAAATACATCCACATTAATTTTTCTATCTGGAAATCTATCTTTAAAACTTAATGTCCATAAATGCTTCAAAACATCTCCTAATGCAATTATTTGAACCTCTTCATTCTCTTCTTCATCTTTATTAATATGAAAAAAATCTCCTACTTCATATAAATTCATCATTTTTTCTATTTGAGTTTTATTATTATTTAAATGCTTTTTCCACCCTTTAAATATATCTGGTGAATACTTATCCTTTAATAAGAAACAACCTTCAACTTCAATAACATCTGGATAAAAAAATTTTGCGAACCCTAATGCTGTCTGTATATCTGACTTTAGATTCACAAAATTCCACCATGAAAAATTCTCTGGATTTGCATTTTTCCATTCTACATATTCTCCAACTATACTATCATCAAATAATTCTTCCTTCATTTAATCTTCACCTCATTTCAAGTTATAAATATATATTCTCTAGACTTTCATATTTTATTATTAGATTATTTTCTTCTATTTTAAGGATAATTATAACATAAAATACAACTTATCTCACCGTATTCCCGTCTAAATTTATGATTCCTGCTTTTAAACACAAAAAGCAGGAATACTCACAAAAGAGATTCCTACTCTAAAATTAATCCTTTACTATTCATTAATATTCATAACGATTAATTGTTAATTTTCAATATGAAGTCTATACCTTCTTATACCATAAGTGGTATAAGTTCTTCCTACTGAACCTCCAACACCACCATCGTCAATTTCTGAGTCTGTGCAAATAGCTGTTCAAGCACAGTTACTTAGTTTAGTTTGCAATTCTAAAACTTGATTAATTGTGTCTTGAAGAATCATATCTAATCCTGCAAGTACCGAATTTTAGGTATTTTATTAATAATGTGATTCATTCTATAATAGAAATCAAATTGTTCTGTCAAATCTTTACCAGCTATAATTCCTATATCTTTTATTTCCTTAAAAATTGAATCATTTCTGGTGTCATATACAAGTCCTTCTATTGAAACATAAGCTATTTTTCCATTTTCTCCATCATATTTCGATAATTGATCTAATGTAAATCTTTTTTGTTGTCTATGAAAATTGTAATCATTTTCTAGTAATTCACTTATTGTTCTATATTCAAAATAAGATGTCATAAATACCCCTTGAATATTTCTACTTATCAAATATATCAAGTTTACTTTTATAAAAAATTCCTTTAGGCACATGAAAATAGTATGGTACTGGACTTGTTATTTATTTGATTATGCCTTAATACTATATTGCATCAGTAATAAATATTATTGATTAATTTCTTTAACAATCTTCTTCATTCGTCTTATATCGTCACCAGTAGGTTTTTTCATTTTTTCAATTAAATTCCCATTTTGATCCCATATATTATATTCTAAGCGAACATTTCCATCAAATTTTCCCATACGCATTAAGATCCCATTTTCATACCATTCTCTAGATTCACCTTTTTTACTATCACTTCCAAAATTATTCCATGACATTATTTTACCACTTGGATAAAATTTTGCCTCTTCGCCATCCTCATATCCATTTTTATAAAAAGAATATGACTCCATTTCATCATCATCATATTTTGAGTAGCCTATTCCTGTATAAGGTATGTCAGTGTCCATTATCACATAAATTGCAAGTAGTGGATCATAACCTATATCATCAATATCTATACCATGTTCATAAATATATTCTTTTGATAATATTTTCATTCTCTTACTTCCCCTTTACTTATTAAATATTAAATCACAAATTTATTACACTCTTTTTGTTCATTTTCACTTTCAATGGGCGTTTCACATAAATCACAAGATTGAAGTAAATCAGTAAATTCATTCTTTTTAATTGTATAATCTTTACCAACTGTCATATAATTCTAGCTTCTGTGCAAAAAATTACCGCATATAATATGTTTCTAACAATTCATGACCTGATAATGTAAAATAGAAATTCACTCCTAAATAATATACTGGCCCTTCTAACCAATTTTCTATTACAGGGCAAAAAGAAAATTCTCCTATATCGTAATCTGTGTGAATAAATAATAAAACATTATATTTTAAAATTGAATAGTTAACTTTTATAGATTCTTTTTTCTTATGCTTCTTACAATTATTCCTAGTCTCAAACATTTTATAAATTTCTTGTACTGCATAATAAAGAACTTCTGTAACTACCTCGTCAAGTGGAGGTACTATTCGTTTAGGATGTATTTTGGCTCGCATTTTAGCATTATATATTTCACCTAAATTCAATTCTCTATTTATAGTTAGATTAACCTTTTCAGGCATATCTTTAATCATTTCCAGCACTTCAAAACCCTCTAACTCATAGTCAGGTGGGCTAAATCCAATTAGCTCTTTTGGAACTCTCTTAATCATTTATAATTTCAACTCCTTATATATGCCTTGCATTTATTTTAGGCAGCAAATCATCATATATCCTGACTACCAATGCTTTATCGTTACCCCTTATTATTCCAAATGTAGAATGGCTATTATTTACATAAATAGAGATTTCATCAGAATAAGTAAAATAAAAATTATAATCACTAAACCATGCTTTTTTCAAATTATATTTTATAGATAATTCATCTAATATTTTAAATTGTTTAGGATATTGTTTTATACTTGCTTTCTTATACTGATAATCGAATGTTAGATCAAAAGAAACACTTATATTAAAATATCCATATTCATATAAATGTATTGAATTTTGAAATAAAAATTTTTCAAAAGAATTACATAAAAAATTTTCATCTTGATCCATAAAACCTTGTATCAATTCAACCCCTAAATCTTTATTTATTGGAACATCTGCAATTACATCTTTTAAAATATACATTAATATAAAACCTCGTTTTTCTTAACTTCTTTCAATTTGATTTTAACTATAATTATAGCAACAACTCAAATTAACATTAGATAAACTCACTTTTGCTATTATCACAAATCATTTTCACTACAATTATATATTTGTAATATATGTCACTTTTTAGTATAATCGTATAAAAAAATAGTTTCAACTATATTCAAATTATAATAATGGGAGTGATAATAATGAATAATGTTTTCATTGATATTATTGATAAATATAATAACAAACATATCTTGAGATTATGTGATAAATTAATAAAAAGATGTAGTTTTAAGTCCTGTAATGACCTAGAATTGCTTGTTAAGTTAGGAACCTGGATGTATATTTATAAGGATTTTGATAATGCACTAATAATTTTTAGTTTAACAGATAATTTGGATTTTAATGGTAACTGGGATATTTGGAATGAAATTTATTCGTGTCAAATATTAAAGGCTAAAATTTATAGTGATTTAAATGAAAAAAAGACATCTGAAAATATTAAAAAAAATTTAAATTTAAGAACTACAGGAGGAGTTTTAAATTGGCAATCTAATGTTGCTAAAATGTGTACACCATCAACAGATGGATATTATTCGCAGCAAATAGAAAACTACATATTGAATAATGATGAAAAAACTGCAGTTGAATATAAACTTTTAAACCTAATATCTTTGCTAAAATTTCTTGAAGGAAGTTTTTTTAAGGATGGAACATACAAAAGTAAAGAGGCTTCTGCAACTGCTCTAATACAAGAATTACAAACGATTTAATTCACTATTATACTTTTATGTGATAGCTAACCAAAATAAGCAAAATATTGTGTTTTAAACACAATATTTAAACTTATGATCAAATCTGCCGAAATCAAATACATTTGTGTTACGCATAGCTATGAAAATCTCGATGAAAACACTAAATTAAAGCTTGAAGCAAATTTAGCATCGTTTTATACATAGGCGCAAAGATAAAACAGAAGTTATTATAGGCTTTAAGTGATAATATTAACACTTACCAACCTGCCCAATATAAAAAAATATGCTTTTTGAAGTCTGCTGATTTAATTATCCCTTTTAAACTATTATAAGTGTACTCTGCCCACATTAAATACTCTTCATCATCTAAATTGCTTAAAGGTAATAACACACACTCCTTACTACTGTCATTAAGTATTTCTTTACATAAATTCAAAAGTAACTTCATATGATTTTCTGTAAATAGATAGTACTTCCCTTCTTCACATCTATTACTGCACACCACTTTAGAAAATGTCTCTTTATCTAATTGATCAAGTTCTTCTTTTGAAATTAAAAATGTTGGATTGTTCAATTCCATTTTAGAAATACAGTATACATACATATCTAGTCCCATACTATCCCACCCAATCAATGTTTATTAAAAGTTTTAGTCCTATTTTATTAAATTAGTTTCCCTACGCTTTTTATATCCAACAAAAACCTAATGACTAAGTATATAAAAATTATAATAAAAACAGGACTCACCAGAAACGCTGCCAAACTTAATCCTGTAAATGCTCTTGCATCGATATACGATACATTAAATACCATAATCTGCCCATTTCTATACTTGTCATATTCTTCTTTAGATGCGCTACCGAATACTCTTAATCCTGCCACTACATTAGCTCCAAATTCACTCTTTTTATCTTTGCTTTCTACTCCTACTATTTCTCCATATATCTCCATAGTATCACTATTTATATCCCGCCAATCAATACCTTTATTTTCTAGAGTATTTCCTATAAGTTTAATTTCATATTGACTTGCATTGGGATATTTTTCTTTAATCACTTTGTCAAAAACTTCAATATCTTCTTTTTTATCCATTATATATGTGGGCACTCCAGTTGCTTGTTCACACCTTACTGTAAAATGCATATCGCTATCTTTTTTGAACTTTTTACTCATTACTTGCTGGCCTGGCAAAACCACTGCCACTACGAGAATATAAGATACTAAAAATATTATTAAATATCTTATGGTTAATCTATTTTTCACAATAAGCTCCTTATAAATTCAGTATAAGTTTTTTCTTCAAGATCATCAGGTCTATATAATTATTTTTAACATTCAGCACAATAAACTTTTTGCCAATTTATTTATCAATCATTGCATACATGACAGCCAAAAATCGTTAATAAAACATTGTGCTCTTTACATACTGGATATCCATTAAACAGCGGTTTACTATCTTCACACGCTTTTTCCCATTCTTCTATTGCATTTTCATCTATATCCTCTTTTTTTAATTCCTTAATCATATTAAAAAAAGTATCCATGAACGGAAAAATAATTTCTTCATTAGGAATATATTCTAAAGTTTCCCATCCTAATTTTTCTTTTACTCCTTTTACTACTTCTAACATAAATGTTTTCTGATTCTCAAAATTTTCTTTCACCCAAGGCATTTCACTAATAGCAAATCCAACAGTTCCAATCCCACATTTTGATTGATCTTTTTCTAATATCCATACTAATAACTTTTTTTCATCATCTGTTTTTGCAAGCCTAGTTCCGCTAAGACCTAAAACTGTGATAAACACACTAGTTGTTCCATTACTCATATGTATATTCATATTACTGTTATTTTTAAGTTCAATGATATTGCTCAATTTATTTACTTTATTCCTTCCAAATTATATTTTACTTCCATAAGTTCGGCACAAATACTAATTTGTTAAGTATCTGTGGAAACACAATCCCAGTCATCATTATCCGTTCCCTTACCAATAAGCCAATTTAATCCCCAATGGCGCTCAAACACAACTCCTGAGTCTAATTGTGCCGGCATATCTTTTCCATGTATTCTTGCATCTACACAAGCCCAGTTATATCTATAAATTAAATCGGTTTCATTAAGTATTTGATCTATACTTCTTAAGTTGACTTTTTTCATAAATTCATTAAAATCTTTACAAGCTGCCATTACATTAATGGCAAAATCACACTCACATATTTGTGAAGGATAATCTAGTTCGTCCAAAATCCCTAATGCCCAAATTAGCGTCCAATAAGCCTCATATTTCCATGCCATATTAATTACATCTTGTTCCTCTGGAGTACCAAATATAATCTTTTTCTCTGCTTCCGTTAATTCGTTTTTTACTTCATATTTTTTTAAAAATCCTTTGAAAAATTCTCTAGATTCTTCAATGTTTTCTCCACTATTAATATCACAAGCTACTTGAATTGCAATCAAACAAGCTATAGCGCGTTTAGCAATTTCTTCCGCACTTCTAACCTCTATTTCAGTTACATCTTCTATTATCGGAAGTCCTTCCATATATGGTACTTTATTTGATTCTAATATTTCTATTGACTTTTGTTTTCTTTGTACTGGATTCATACTTCATCCCCATTCTCTTTTATATTTTTTTCATTAACACTTATTGAAATACTCTCTCTATTAAAATAGGTTGTTTGAATTCTTCTATTTTATCAAGCTCTATATAATAATATTCATTACGAATTGCATAAACCCTCAATGTCGCTGATGGTGCAACTTCAAATTCTATACCATCAGAAATACTCATTACTATATCAAATTCAACATTGGGAAACTTATATTTTAAAATATTTTTCCAAGAGTTTACTGCCATCAGCGCAACTTTTAAAACAGGATATATTTCCTTTTCATTATTTATACAAATATAAATCTCATTCCCGTCCCACTCAAAATCAGTAAGTTCAGTATCTGAATATTTTGGAATACCATTCCTATTAAGTCCACAAAAATTGTTAATACAGTAATATGCTTGTCCATTTAAATTTACTTTTTTGTAAATATTGGGTAAAACTATATTTTCAAAATCACACAAATCAACTCTAGTTTCAATTGCTCTAAGCCTTTTTAATTTTAATAAATGCTTTTTCATATTTTGATTGCAAATCATCTTATCGCCTCCTTTTTAATGCCCACAACTAAAAATCACATGAATATTATCTCCGGTAAGTTTCGCTATTCTTGCTAATAGAAGCTTTATATAATTGATACCGCTTTTAATATTTTTTCAAAATACTCATCAATCTTTATTTTTTCTACTGCCCAACAACAATGTCAAATGTAGTTTGCGTTCCATTAACATCTATTGTAACAGTGGTATTTCCTGGCTTATATGCTAGAATTATTGGGTGAAGTTCACTTAGATAACCATCCTTTAAACTAGATTCAACTCCTGCAAATGCAATGCTATCATCAGTAGATTTAGACACTATTACAAGGCTCGGAAATGATGAATTGTTAGTATCAGTACCACTTACTTTAATATTTCCTAATTGAATTATTTGCTTGGGCTTACAATATAAAGTTTTTCCTTTTGTCTCTGCTTGCATTTTCGTTTTATCTTTTGTCGCCTTAATTCCTTTCCCTTTTACTATTTCACCATTTGAGCTCAATTGACTTATTTCCATCATATTACTATCATCTAACAAAACTTTCTGATTATCAGTATCTGATTTTGTTATCATTACACCGCTAGGTACTTCATTCATTAATTCATTACCATAAACTTGTATACACTTTCCATCGCTTCCATACAAATACTCAACTCCATAGGTTGAAGTAAAAACAACACATTTTAACATCACTCCATTTTTATCAAAGCAATACGAATCTCCATCTATATTCCATGAACCAACAGCAACACTTTTTCCCACTCTAAAATATGTATTTCCATTCTCATCAAACCAATTATATTTAGCTGTTTCTTCAACTTTTTCTCTTGATGGTAAAATGCTATTCGGCAATAATTCGTCACCTTTAATATAGTTACATAATAACGCACCACTTTGATCAAATTCATACGTAGAATTATTAATTTCTACTTTTCCAACTGCCATACTTCCATCATCTTTAAGATAATAATATTTTTCTCCATCTCTTATCCATCCGGTTACCCTTTTTCTATCGCTTCCCAAATAGTACCATTTGTTATCTTTTTGATTCCAGCCAGTAACAGGTTGAGACTTTTCCGTCATAGTTACGCTAGTAGCATCACTATGTCCCAAGTTGACTAACCCCCATATAGTTCTTACCATTATTAAAGTTGCTGCAATATATAAAGCAACTGTTACTTTTTTAATCATTTTATTTTCCCCTCAAATTTTTAAATTTTATTATGCATTTGCATTTTTAACTGTATTATCTTTTGGCTTATTATTTTTTTCTTGTGATTTATCAATCAATTCAACTGTCCAAGTATATGCATATAATGAATAAAAAATAAATATCTCAAAAATTAATTAAATTTGTATACTTAGGCTCTAAAATTAACTTTTAATAATTACTTTTAATCTTTCCATATGAATTTTTCTTAGTATAAAATTCTTTATTCTCTTCCCCATTATTTAATTCACCATAGGAAGTCCTATTACCTAAATAATAAATTCCTTCTTCAGCATTATTTCTATCTCCAAATGAATTAAAATTGATTATTTTTAAAAATATTTATTATAAATCTATTATGCTAAAGAATAAGAGCTTACTTTTACATAAACTCTTATCAAAAACAGATAGTTTTTATTTAACCTATATTTTTAGTTCTTTCCTTAAATAGCTTACTTCATACTTTTTAGTATTTCATCTATATTATCATACTTAGCTCCAAGTGATTTCGCTTTAAGTAGCTCTTCTCTTGCTAAATTAAAATTTTTTGCATTATAATATACTATTCCCAAAAAGTAATGCCCATCTTTTGGGTCTAATTGTTCTAAGTTTTTTGAATAGTTAACAGCAGCATCATATTTCATTAAAAAGATATCTGAATTAATAATGCATTTTAAAGCATAAGTGTTTATATCCTTAGATGGATTTGATGCCAAAATTTCCTTGGAAGTTTTTTCAACCTCTTTCCAATTTTGTGCTTTAAAATTTTGTTCTAGTTGAGTTACTAATCTTGTTGTTTTACTTTCAGTACTATTAAAGCCCCACAAAACTGTTGCTGATGTTATTATAAGTGCTAGTAATAAGTAGACATATCTATTAAAATACCATAACCTCTTTTTCGATTCATTGAAAATTCCTGCAAAAGTTAATCCTCCTATAAGCCCTCCTAAATGTGCAAAATTATCTATTCCTGATTTAGTAAATCCATAAAATAAGTTTACGCATATTACTCCAACAATGTTTGCTCCTAATCCAGACTTAAATAATGCAGGTTTCTCTATACATATAAAAAGTATAGCTCCAAATAATCCAAATATAGCTCCTGATGCTCCCACTCCAGGACTGGAATTAAATGCGAAACTAAATATATTACCCAAAATTCCTGCCGCAAAATATATAGCTATAGACTTAGCTTTTCCAAAAACTCTTTCAGCAAGAATGCCTATAAAATATAATGAGTAACAATTTAAAGCTACATGAACTATGTTCGCATGTAAAAATATTGGTGCTATAAACCTCCAATATTGTCCTTGCAATATATGACCATTTTCTTTACTTCCAAATTGCAATAATAGTGCATTGTAATCTGTACCTGAATCCCATGAATATAACCCCATTATTGCAAATACTAAAAGATTTAATGCAATTAATATATATGTAATTGTTGGTTTTTCACTCTTAAACTCAATTCTGGATTCTAATTTCTTTTTCTCTACAATGTCCTCAAAGCTTACAAGGGGATTATCACTTTTCTTATATTCACTAAAATACTTATTTAAATGTTTTTTTACTCCAAGCTCATCCCTTTTAGTTTTAGAATGGCCCATAACACTTTGCTTTTCAAGGTTCACAACTATGCTTCTTAAATATTTTTTACCTGTAACTTTATTAACCTGGTTATCCTCAATAATCTTAACTTTATCTATTGGTGGCTCATTTTCAAAAATAAATATCCCGAAAGAATATACAATTTTATTTTTATCAATGTTTAAAAGATTTTCTTTCACATCTATGAAATATTGTCTTATTTCCTCTTCTGAAAACAAGTCTCCATTAATTAATTCCAGCACAATCATTGTGCCAAAATAATCTTTCATCATTATATTATCTTTTTCATCTGTTCTTACTTTGTTTTCTTCATCACATAAAGGTATGAAATCTTTATATTGGGTAAAGCTCTTCATTATTATTTCAATTTCATTTTTATACATACAATCCCCCTATCTCAGTATTCACGTTCGTTTAAGCTATACTAACACTCAACCTATTTTTATTTGTACACATATTCTAACTTTATATCCCTAAGCTGGTTAAGGTCATTTATGTTAACTTACTCAATTTTATCACTGCTAGTACACATTAGTATATTATCATAATAATTACTTATTTTACAAATATATTCTCATTTTCCTTGTCTTTGCTAACAACTTTTTCGTTTTATAAATAAATTTAATCACCTATAAAAAGTAATAGTTGAAATTTTTACCTAACATAACAAACCTTTCTAGATGCACTTTAGGTTTTTATTTTATAATCATTTTTAACCACTTGCAGTCTTTTTTCAGCCACAAATTAAGTAGAGGTGCTGTTAAATGAACAGCACCTCTTTGATATAGGCATAATAGCATTAAATAAATGCAGATTAAATATCTATTGCTTAATCTGCATTTATAATACCTATAGTTAGCGACAATTGGAAAAAGTATTTATTGTATTATTATAGTTGAATATAAGTGTACAAATAAAGTCTTCCTTATATTTATATTTTATTTTAATTTAAATTGATCTATAATTTCTTCTAACTTTAAAGCACTTTCTGCATTATTGTTAGATGCAGCTAATATAGATTCATTTTTACTGCTTACATCAATAATATTTGAAACAATATTAGTGGATGATTTAGCTACCTCTGATACTGAAATTGCAACATCTTCCATACTTTTTGAAATTTGATCTACAGACTCAGAAACACTTTCAGAAACTTCTGCAAAGTTACCTATAATTTCTTTAACAGTATCTCCATCTTTTTTATACTCAGCACTTATAGTAATTAGTTTATCATAATCTTTAAGAACCTCTTTTTCTATAAATAATAAGATATCTTGTGATGAACCTGAAAGTTTTCCAACTGAAGCTAATACAGCATTTATTTTATTCTGAATTTCAGAAACTGTTAGCGATGACTGTTCTGCAAGTTTTCTAACTTCTTCTGCTACAACAGCAAATCCTTTACCTGCTTCCCCTGCTCTAGCGGACTCTATTGCCGCATTTAGTGCAAGTAAATTAGTTTGCGCTGCTATTGCATCTATACTTTTTGCCATTTCTGATATCTCGTTTACAACTTCAACTTCCTTCAATGCTTTTTCTAATCCAATTTTTGTTTCTCTATATATTCTCTCTGCATTTTCCCTTGACTTAATAGAATCATTATTGATTGAAACTGCTTTTTCTTGTATATTCAGTGCAACATTTAATCCCTCTTGAGCTTTTTGAGCTGTTACGTTAACTTCCTCTTTTACAGTAACAGCCATAGATGTAACTTCTTCAACAGCTGCAGATGATTCTTCCATTCCCGCTGATATTTCTTCTGTCGCTGCTGATATTTCATCTACTTTAGAACTTACCTCTGAAAACATTTTATTTGTTAATTCGCTACTCTCAAGAATACTTCTGCTTTTATCTTTAATAAACAACATACTTTCGTTCAGTTTTTCAACTGCACCATTTAATGCAGTTACAGTATTTCCTATTTCATCTTTAGCAACTACTTTCATTTGTATATCAAAGTTACCATCTGCTAATTTCCCTGCACCATTCATAACTTCTTTTACTTGATTTATGACACTTTTTCTAATTAACTGCATAAATAAAATTCCCATAATAATACTTACTACTAATAGTATAACCATTTGTTGTTTAGAACTATCTGTTATCTCTTTAGAAAGTTGTCCTTGTGATTTCATTAAATTATTTTGAGCAGCTATCATATTTTCTATACTTAAAAGTAATTCATCTTGTGGTTTCTCTATCTTAGTAATCATATTTTGAAGTTCTTCGGTTGATACTCCAGTTCTCATCCCTAAATTAACAGCTTCATCAAATGCTGAAAATGCTAATTCAGAATTTTTCTTTATTTCTTTATATATTTCTTTTCCTTTTTCAGTATAAACTAAGCTACCAAGTTTATCTTCGTTTTCATAATAAATAATTTTATTCTTATCTAGTATTTTTTTTTGCTCATTCATATAATTCATATCATTGCTAATCGATATATTTCTTATGCTAATTGCAATTTTGTTAAGACTTCCTCTCATATTATATGCAGCTGATACTTTCTCATTTTCTACGTCAATTAATTGATTAATAGTTCCATTAATTTGACTTAATCTAAGTATAGCTAGTGAGGATACTCCCATAATTAGAATAATCATTAATGAAAATGCTATAATTAGTTTGTTTGATAACTTAATTTTACTAAATCTCATCATTATCCCTCCCAATATTTTTCTCAATACGTTAATTATACTTTAATTTAAATCATAATGTCTATTATATTTATTCTATTTTTTACTTTTTTCGCATAACATTGACACTTTATCATATTATTTTCAAAGATTTTTGTTACATAATTAATTAATATTATACATTTCAATATCTTATCCTCAATATTTCACTTATACTTTAATAATTCTCTAATCCTTTACTTTTGGAATTAATAGGTATACTTATTTATAAAGTTACAAAGAAATTTTACATTATAAAAATGCTGATTACACCATGATAATTGATTGAATACAAAGATATAAATATAATATTTTTAGTATATAATATGTTGCAATGCACATTTCACAATTCACAATTACGACTGAAATTCTTGCAATATTTTTAGAATTGTGATGAAGAATTAATTTTACAACATATATATTAAGTAACTAAATAAAAATAAGCGCAAATGTATAACCACTTATTTATAGTCTACACTTACACTTATACAGTAAAAAATAAGAGCCTATTTACATAAGCTCTTATTTTTATTATTAATAATTAGTTTGAGAATTCTTGAGTTCCCATGTATTTGTTATTTCCGTAGATTACACCTATACCAACCTTAGTATATTTTTCATTCATCATATTTGCTCTATGACCTGGTGAGTTCCACCATTGATTAAATAATTCAACTGGGTCAGAAGTGTTATATGCAATATTCTCTCCTGCTGTAGTATAAGTATAGCCTATTGTGTGCAACCAGTTTGTCCACTTTGTTCCGTCTGGATTTGTGTGATCAAAGAAATTATTTTGAATCATGTCGTCACTCTTATATCGTGCAACTTGCACTAATGTATTATCTATAGTTAATGGCTGAAGACCCGCTTCTTTTCTTTTTTCATTCATTAATTGAAGAATTTTATCCTCAGCAGAATTTTGCATGCTGATTGAATAATTTGTCGGCAGATTAGGTAACCCCTGTACATTTACTGATGCTGCATTTGTGCTGCTTTTTGAAACTGCATCTGTATTATTAGCGTTATTTCCATTAGAAGCATTCATAAATGAATTAGTATTTAAAAAATTATTTATATTTATATTATTACAATCGTTAACATTTGAATTGATTGTTGCTGCAGATACTCCTAATGATGAGAAACTCCCTATTGTTGTAGCTGCAATAACTGTAGTTACTATTCTTCTTAAACCATTCTTTCTCATTAGTTTTTCTCCTTCTATATGTTTTATTTGTCCTCATGTTTTTTATTTAAACAAAAAGTATTTTTTAAGTTTTTGTTGCTTTCGAGTAAGGACATGTCTCTATCTTATCATCTTTTCGACAATATTCAACATGGATTCTTCTCAATTTATTGATTTAAATGATATTGTCTTGAACTTGCTTTAGTATGTTCTTGTATGCGTCTTTATGCACCATAATGCTCATGAAAATAAATAAAAAATCCAAAGTTTCCATGATTATTTTTCATCAGGCAAAGATGCCAATCGCCCTTATAGCTGGCTTATTAGAGCAATTTGAAGATAATTAGTGAACCAAAAGTTAGAATCAAAATTTTATATTTCATTCTTCGAACTTTCACACAGTGCAATCTATGATTTTGTGTGAATTCGCTTATTCAGCTATCGAATGCGAGTAGAACTTCCTCTTCTGGCAAATAGACTCATTATTTTTTTAATGTGCCTAATATCATTTAACATCTTAAAGTGCCAAGGATACTCCCCTACATTTTTTTAATAATAAAAAAGAAGAAGATATGATCAGCTATATGTTCTATATCTTCTTCTCATCTATTTTCCAGTATTTATTTTAATAAAGAAACCACTTGTTCACTTGTTCTAATCTTGCCTATTCTAGGGAATATATATTTACAAACATATTCATGTTCTTCTTTACTTATTGCTGTCATTGCATCTTCTACGAAAATTTGATTATAACCATGTTGGAAAGCTTCTCTTGCTGTAGTATCAACTCCAATGTTAGTTGAAATTCCTCCTAACACAATTGTATCAATCCCTCTACGTCTTAACTGTAAATCTAAATCAGTACCATAAAATGCTCCCCATTGCCTCTTTGTAACAATATGAGCATTCTTAGTCCCTGCTATTTCAGGTATAAGTTCGTCCCAGCCTTCTTGATATTTCATTCCACTAGAAGCCAAATCTGTTTTTGGCTTAACCATATCTTTTCCATCTATAGTTGAAACTCTTACTAAAACTATAAATGCCCCTTTCTCACTAAATTCCTTAACTAGTTTACTAGCGTTTTGAATTACCTGATCAACTGGATTAGGTGAACCTGAAATCCCTCCAGCTGCAATTCCTTTTTGTAAATCTATAAGCACAAGAGCGCTAGTTTTAGCATTAATAAGTTCCTTTTCGTTTAATTTTAAATCTTCCATCTTTCTTTTCTCCTTTTCATTCATTTTATTTATGTTATGATTATTGATTTAAACTAAGTTTTTTATAAACTTTGAAATATACCCAAACTGCATTTATTAGTAATAATGCACTTGTAATGAAAAATACGTATTTCATTCCCAAATTTCCTGCTACTTGTCCGCCTAGAACTGCACCTCCAAATGCCCCTAAATATCCTGCCGACATGTTAAAACCAAATACTCTGCCTGTAAGAGATGCTGGAGTTATTTTCTTTAGTACGATATTTACAGATGGATTAAGCCCAGCAGATGCTATTCCTAATAAAAATCTAAGGCCCATTAACTGCCAAGTGTCTTTTACAAAAGCTTGTGGTATAAAAATTATTCCTGCACCTATAGTACATGCTAGTATTATTTTATGAGCCCCTACTTTATCTGAAAGTTTACCTAGTCTTGGTGCAGCAATTATATTTGCAAGGCCTGAAGCTGAAAATGTTAGTCCAGCTAAAAGCACAATATGACTACTATTATTTGATAACTGCTTAACATATACTGTTACAATAGGTTCAACTGAATATAATGCAACAGCTAATACAAAGAAAGTTACAAACATTGTAATAGTAAGGTTTTTTTCTGGAATTACCTTCCATACATCCTTAATGCTTAGAACCTCTTTATCTTCACGAGTAAAAGATTCTTTTACAAATAAAACAGTTGTAATAAATGAGATTAAAAGTAATGCTGCTGTTATGAAAAATACGCTTTGTAAACCAAAGACCTCATCTATGAAACCACCAATTGTTGGACCAATTAACGAACCTGCAATATTTGCTGTTGAAAGTGTACCTAAAGCATATCCTGCATTTTCTTTATCTGTCTGAGTTGCAATAAGTGCTGTGCATGCTGTGCTATACCCTGTGATTACCCCTTGAAGTAATCTTAACCCTATTAGAACATATACATTTGGTGCAAATCCCATACACCCTATAGTTATGGCCATACCAAGGCTTGCTCTAAGAATCATTGGCTTTCGTCCATATTTATCAGCGGCACTACCCCAAATTGGTGAAAAAATAGCTGAAATTACATAAGTAATTCCAAATGCAATTCCTGAAATTTTTGTAATTGATGCTGTATCTTGAACTCCAAGATGCTGTATGTAGATTGGCAATACTGGAGCGATTTGACTCATCCCTATGGCGGCAACAAATATCCCAAACCAACACACTATTAAATTTTTTCTCCATATTTCCATAAGCATACTCCTTTCTATTTGTATAAATTAAGAACAAAATTACATGTAACCTCATCTGAATAGCCTTTTATATAAATTATCCTCAAATTTAACCACATTACAATTTGCTAAAGAATAAAAAAATCGCAGGCGACTGTGGTTAAGTTCCGTATTGTGCTTCGCACTCTTTTCATATGTGTAGATTTTTTTCACGCATCTGCCTTTTCGAACCATGTGAGAAAAATTTGGCAGGCGAATAAGATTTCTTTTTTATTCTTTTAAAAATACCCAAACTATCCAATCAACCTTTTTTAATTTATCCACAGATTTTACTGGAATATAAATTCCTAAAGAATAAAAAATATTAGTAATTACTAATATCTTGATAAAGTTTCTATTACTTCCCCCTTAATTTTTCTGTTTATTATCTTCAATTTGATTATAAACTATATTTTATAGTTTGTAAATTATAAAATATAGTTTATAATTATATTATATAATCCAAAATGTTTTTATAATTATATATTGCAATTAAGTTTCAACATCATGCTCTTGATTAACATTTGCTTTATTAGAGTTTTAAATGTAAATTTACTATAGCAACATATATATTTTTTTAAACATTAAACTATTTTTTTAAGATTATAGGAGTGAAAAGTGTATGCACAAAAGAAATCTAACCAGAGAAAAGATTATTCAAGTTTCTTTTTGTCTAGCAGATGAAATTGGTATTAATCAACTTAATTTTCAAAAGATCGCTGAAAAATTGGATGTAAAATATCCTTCTTTGTATAATCACTTTAATAATATGGATGAACTTAAAATTGAAATGACGGTATATATGTTGAATGAGCTAAATCAAAAATTGATGCAGAGGCTGATTGGCAAGAGTGGTTATGATGCCATAAGAGAATATGCTAGTGTTTATAAAGAATTTGCTTTTGAAAATAAGACAGCTTATAAACTTTTTATCAGTATTCCTAGCACTAAAAATAATGAATTATTTAATTTGATGAGAAAAATAACTCATATTATTCATAAAATTTTAAAGTCTTACATTAAGGATGAAATTCTTTTGGTTCATAAAAGCCGAACTTTAAGAAGTCTCTTACATGGTTTTATTTCATTATATTCCTTTGGATATTTTCAAGGCGATGTGGATTTAGAAGATACCCTTAAATTCATGATAGATGACTTTATCTCGTCACTTAACAAATAACTCTTGTGAAAGGTAAGAAAATATAATATGAGTATACTTAACAAAACAAAGTGATTAAGCCACCTCCCCCTTTGTTATAGGATTTTAAGATTCTTGTATGACCAATATGCATTAACTATTTAAATAACTTGATTTTCAAGATCCAAATTTGTATATTTTTCTTAACATAAAAAGAGAGCTTACTTTGTGTAAACTCTCTTTAGTAAAATCATATATGGCTTTTAGTTAGAATTTTTTACGCCTATCTTTTTAAACATGCGAAAATAACCTAGAAAACCAACATATTCTGTCATTTACCTCTATTGCTGTTGTATTTTTACAACAAAATCATTTTGTACTTTTAAGGACAATCCCTTCCTTAAATCCCCCACGTTCTTCTCTTTTCTTGTCTCTAGCTTTTATAAGTTCTTCTTCACTAAACCCTAGGCTGTCAGCAAGTCCAAACAAAACTTCCATAATATCAGCTAATTCTTCTAGATTCTTATCTTCTAAAAATTCATTAACTTCTTCTTTTAGTTTTGCTTCTAAAAGCTCATACTTCTCTTCTTTAGTTGCGACGTCTATATCACATTCTCTTCCATCAGCTTTTATTATTTCTGGGATTTTATCTCTTACTAATTTATTATATACTTTCATTAATTCTCACTCTTTTCACAATTATCCACATTCCCGTATTTTAATATTTTTATTAAAAATCGTATTATCTAAATGAACTTTTCATCTATCTCTTTATATTTGTAGTATCAAATATTATGTCACATTTATTCTCAATGTCTAGTTCTGTAAAGTAATGTTCTTCTAGTGGAATCCATTTGTTTATGAAATCCTGAAGTTTTTCTTCACCATTACGTTTTAGAATTCGTTCATGCTGCACTTCTGAATCAATAGTTATAAAAATTTTATAATCATAATAATCCCTTAATGTAGGATGCAGACTATAGCTTCCTTCAACTATAGTTAAATTCTTAGGTTCTACTTTTATAGGCTGACTTAGCTCCCCTTTATTGCATAAATATTTTCTATATACAGCAGGCTCGTTGTTTTTTAGTGGCTTTAATATTTCTTCCTCAAATCTTTCGTAGTGAACATTTCCACCAGGTTCTGCTAGTCGTTCTTTTGTTTTCATTCTTGGAGGAAGGAAGAAATCATCCATATGAAAAAGGCTACAATCAAACTCTTCTGCAAGCATTGCTCCTAATGAACTCTTCCCCCCGCCACATCTTCCATCAATGGCTATTACTAATTTTTTATTATCTTTTAGTAAATTCTTAATTTCATCAAATACATATTTATATTCATTATAAATATGTGGTTTACGTTCTTTATTCATTATTTCCTCCAATATTTAAAGGCTTACTTTACATAAACTCCTGCTAAAAGCAGTGCTTTGTTAATTACTATACATGTTCTTATAGCTTTAATATTATTTTATTACTATAATATATTTGTTCACCATTTATGATTGATATTCCTCTAAATTTGTATCTTTTCTATAGATATTTATATATCTTATATTTTTCTAGCTTTCAATCTAATGCGCACATAATCTGCATACCATACTCCATTCTGATATAGAATAGGTTTTAAGCTTTTTACTGCTTCATCAATAATTTCATTTTTTAACGAATCATCCAAGCCTTTAAAAGGCTGTATAACAAAAATTTCAATCCAATTCTTCATTCCATTTTCGCTTATAAGTGCAGTTTTACGATCAAATAATGCTGCATATACTGTTTGTAGTCCATGCTTTTTAAGAATAGGAGTATATTCATCAATAGTTGGAAAATAGAATGTTCTCGTATAGTCTAATCCCCTTGCTTCAAAAACCTTTTGCAAAGTTGAATGAATTGTTTCTGTGCATCCGTATCCACCAAATTCACATACTAAGTTTCCATTTATTTTTAATCCATTATAAACACTCTCTAGCAATCCATCTTGATTATCAATCCAATGAAAAACTGCATTAGAAAATATCGCATCAACTTGTTCATTTAAAGTAAATTTCACTGCATCATCCTGTATAAATGTTAGTTCAGGATAATTTCTTTTTGCGATTTCCAGCATTTCTCCTGATGCATCCATACCAATTACGTCTGCCCCCATGTCCGAAATCTTTTTCGTTAATGCTCCATTACCACATCCAAGATCTAAGACTTTCATTCCTTTCTCAATATCTAACAAATTTAAAACATCTTCACCATATTGATGCACAAACTGAAAATTTTTTGTATACCCTTTAGCATTCCACTTAATATTCATAAAAACACCTCCATTTTAAATATACCTGACATTAAAAATAGTATATCAAAACAGATACCATAATTGAAATGCATATTAATTATACTTTATATAACTATGATTTATATAGGTAACCAAACTAAAATTTGAAGTCATGGATATAGCTCACCGAAATAAGGATTATGCTGTTGTTCCAGTTTCTAAGGAAATTATGATGGATGATTCTAAGATCACAAGTTGCGCCCAAGATGCTAGCCTCAAAGACGAGCGCTCACAGAGAAAGTTCGAAGAACGAAATATGAAATTTCGATTCTCACTTTTTGAACAAGCATACTTGGGACAACTTTTAATCTAAGAATCAGAGCCATCAAATTCCTAATGAAACATTTCATATTATGACCCTTGTGGTTACAAAAGCATAATTCTTATTTCTAGTTAGAATATATTTCATAATATAAACTTAACTTATGATTAATTTATCTATATAAAATTGTTGTACCACTCGTTATTTTTAAAAATTCTCCTACTTATATAATATAAACTTTAAAAATAATTCTTCATTATAATTATAAAAATATTGCAAAAATTTTAGTCGTAATTGTGAATTGCACATTGGAAATTATAACATTTATATATAAATTACCTAAGCAGAATTTTACATAAGGCTTTTAGGTTTTAATTTCCATCTATGATACATATATTTATTATATGAAACTGCTTTATTATTAGTTTATATAGATAAACAATTTAAAAATTCAGCTTATTAGATTAACACACCTACAAGACTGCTAAAACTTTAAGTTCATATCTCCACTAGAAATCATAAATATATTTGTGGAGAAAACATTTAAAAATAAGCTGTTAAAGGTTCTTGCTGTAGGTTGTTCCATTTTAGCTTGTGAAGTGAGAGTCCAAAATTTTATTTTGGGTTCTCGAACTTCCTCAGCGAATGTAATGAGTCGAGCTTCCCTAGGAAAGTTGGAGCATGCTAAAGTGGATACAACCTGCTGCTTAGAACCTTCAGCGATATTTTCATAGCTTTTCGGAATCAAAATATTTATGATTTCGGGAAGTTAACACATAAATCTAGTTTTATAGTTGGGTATCCATAACTTTATTTAAAGCAGTCATAGAATTTAAATTGGAGATGTATCTAAATTATGAATAACATGCTTTTAAGTCCTGAATTTTGGTTTATTATCGGTATTCCAATTACTTTTTTACTTGGTTCATTAGCTCACTTTGCATATGATTGGAGTGGTAAATCAGTTATAGTAGGTATCTTTACTCCTGTTAACGAAAGTATCTGGGAACATTTAAAACTTTCTACCTATCCTACTTTTATTTGGTATATACTAGGCATTTTAATATTTCGAGATAAAGTTAACTTGTATATCTGGGCCATATGCTCTGTCATTTCAGTTATTACTAGCTGTATTGTTATAACTTGCTTTTTCTATACCTACACAGGTGCTCTTGGAATACAATCATTATTTCTTGACATATTTTCATTATTTTTAGGACTTTCGATTGCTCAATGTTTATCTTTGCATATTTATAAATATGCAACATTAACTATGCTTCATTTTTATTTATCTATTATAATAGGTTCTTTAATAGTAATTTGCTTTACATTTTTTACTTTTCTTCCTCCTAAATTGCCGATTTTTATGGACCCCATTACTAAGCAGTATGGAATTCATTAAAATAAATCCGCTTTATATGGATCAGGTTAATTTTAAACGGAAACTTAATTAATAAACTTATGCTCAAACTCTGCTGCTTCCATAGGTTTTCCTATTAAATACCCTTGGATGAAATCACATTTAAGTTCGTTTAAGATTCTAAGCTGTTCTTTTGTTTCAATTCCTTCTGCAACAATTTTAATATCTAAACTATGCCCCATATTTATTATGGATTTGATAATAGTTAGATTTTTATAGTTTGTTTCCAAATTCATTATAAGGGATTTATCAATTTTTATTTTATCAATAGGCAATTTATTTACATAATTAAGAGATGAATAGCCTGTTCCAAAATCATCTAATGATATTTTTATTCCCATACTCTTAAATTGTTCCAATATGTTTATAATTGTTTCAAAATCCTCCATGGCCTCATCTTCAGTAACTTCTAGGTTCAGGTATTCAGGCGGCAGAGAATATGCCTCTAATATATTTTGAACGAGTGATACAAATTCAGGTTGCTTTAATTGAGAATAAGAGGTGTTTACTGATACACTAAATTCATGCGATCCAATTTCATTCCACTTTTTGCACTGTATACAAGCATTTTCTAACATCCAATTATCGATTGGTATTATTTCTCCTACACTTTTAGCTATAGGAATAAATTCTATAGGCGGAATAATTCTATCCCCTTGCTTCCATCTTATAAGCGCTTCTGAATTTAACACTTTCATTGACTTTAAATCCATAATAGGTTGATAATAAACCATAAATTCATTATTTGATAATGCTTTATTTAATTTCATCTTCATTTCTAATTTATCAATTGCTTTATGTTCCATTTTAGGTGAATATATAGCAAAGTCATAACCACCATTTTTCTTAACTTCATACATAGCTAAATCTGCATTGTTAATCAAAGTATCTGAATCTTCTCCATGCTCTTGGAATATACTTATTCCTATACTTGCTCCAAGAATTAAAGATTCTTCATTATAAGTAATTGGCTTTTTCAATTCATTTTGTATTCTTAGAGCGATTTCTTTAATGTATATATCAGACTCTACATTTTTCAATATAATTATAAACTCATCTCCACCAATTCTGCTAATTATATCCTGTGAACCTATAGAATCTTTCAATGTAGATGCTACTTTTTTAAGAACTTTGTCACCAACTTGATGTCCAAAATTATCATTTATATTTTTAAAATCATCTAAATCTATAAAAAGAATTGCAAATTTTTTATCTTTATTTTTTAATAGTTCATTAATATTTTCTAACATCATTTTTCTATTAGGAATTTCTGTGAGAGCATCATAATATACATAATGACGTATTTTTTCTTCTGCAAGTATCTTATCTTTTATTTGATCTACAAGTTTCGAATTTTTTCTTTCCAGTTTTAAAGTATATTTCTTTTCTATTTCTGCTATTCTCTTTCTTTCTGAAATATCATGTATCAAAATTACAATACCTAGTTTATCGTCATACTCATCATATATAACTGTACTTGATAATTCACATACAATGTATCCTTCATCTTTTTGTTGTAAATTAACCTCTACATTTCTCATATAACTATTTTCTATTATAGTATTAAAATCAATATTTTTATAAGATATTAAATCGCTGAACATCTTTCCTTCTAATTCTTTAAATTTATAATCTGTTATATTTGATGACGCTTCATTACAATTTTGGATTGCAAAATTCTCATCTAAAATAAATATTGGGTTCTTAACACTATTAAAAATGTATTCTGATAAATACTTCGAAGTAGTTAACATAAACCTGTGCTTACTTATTGCATAGCAAACACCACCCAAAGCTATAGTTCCACTCAAAACTGCTGAAGGAAAGACAAGAATTCCAAACATAGGTAAAATAATATCTGTTAATACCCCTATGGTAATACTTATAAAACATGTCCATAAAATAATTTTATTTTGCTTTCTTATCCTATTCTTTTTTGAATATCTCCCTCTATTAAATAGCATTACAAGACCTGATACATAAAAAATTATAGAACATATGCTGTATGCAATTTGACCAAATAAATTTGGAGCCACATCAATCCATCCATAAGGTCTTCTAATCATAGCTGAAGATGGTTCAACTATAATATTTAGCATAAATAATAATACTGCAGGAACGTGGGCTAAAATTATTATAATCCGATTGTATTTACTTTCTTTCTCATTATTTAATACAAATGCAAAATACAGCCAATAACCAGAAAAAAAACAATAACCAAAAATTGAAACAGCCCTCCAAAAAAAGGCTATATTAATATTTTCACAAGTCAGCATCATTGCATATCCAAATGCCCAAACAGCACAACACATGCTTAAATTTAAAAATATTTGATTAGCTTTTGATTTTTTGTCCATCCTGTATCCGTAAATACCTATAAACGAATAAAAAACGCAACATAACATTAATGAAATAAATAAACTAATATAAATAAAACCACCTCCGGCATAAAATATTTTAATAGATTTTTACTTTATATAATTATTGAGAAACTATAACTTAAATTTTATACGTTTCTAATAAATAATTTCATATTTCAACATTTTCTGTCATTATATCATTTTATTCTTAATTTCATAAATATTCAAGTTCTGTAAATCTATACACAATAAAAATATTCATCTTTTTACCAATAATTTTCATTTGCATACATAAGCTTCTACTAATGATTAGACTTTTTATTAGTGCATATATAAGTTCTAAATGATACACTCGCAGCTTATAAGACTATCTAACTTGCATCATCTAGTAGTTAAGGTAGGCTTTTATGAATTATACTTTTAAGAATATATTATATTCTTAAAATAAGATTACAATACATTAGATACAATAAATATAGAGGATTCCGATTTTTATAAACTTCAGCATCCTCTATTACTAATTCCATTTCTTAAATAGTATTATTTATCTTCTCAAATATATTTCACATTTTTTATTAGTGACTTGAAAACTCTCGTGAGTTTTTCCTAAACTCTGTTGGAGTCATACCCTTTTTAGCCAAAAATTGTTTTATAAAATATGTATCATATTCAAAGCCAGTGGCACGTGCAATTTCGTTTAAGCTCATATCAGTATGAGTCAATAGACTCTCAGAAACCTTTAAGCGGTACGCTAGTAAGTAGGCCATTGCTGTGCAACCACATATATCCTGAAAACTTTTATTTAGTGACACACGATTCAAATGAGCACATCTTGTTAAATCTTCCAATGTTATTTTATCAGAATAGTTTATATGTATATATTCTAAAACCAAATTAACAGGTGATTCTTCGCTATGGTGGTTTAGCTCTTCAATCAATCCAAGTATTTGTATTAAGTATTTTTTTATTCTACACACCCAAAGCGAGTCACTTTGTGCATATACTTCTGTTCCCATAATAAAAAACCACTCATATAATTTCAAATATATTTTCTCATCTACAGCATATACCCTAGTATGAATTTTATCTTTTCCAAAAAGTAAAAGACCAGTTTTTATTTTTAGATTAGTTGACAGATATCCAGTATTTTCTGAGAAATGAGCTGTATTAAAAAAATCTGGATGGAAACAAAATGATTGCGAAGATACATCTTGTTTTTCAAGAACTTGTATTTTATCCTCCATCGATAAACAAAGAATACTTGGAGCGACAATTTTTGCAGGGCGACCATTTAGTTGTAAATTCAGGCTTCCACTCGTAATAAAAGTTATAGTTAAACGCTCCTTATAAGGAAGACTTACAAAGTTTTCATTTGCAATAAATTCTATATATACAGTTCTATTCTTGTGACGATCCATTTGTGGCATAAGCATTCCTCCATTGGGTACATTAAAATAAATAATAAATTTAAATTACCATTTATATTTTCATTAATCAATAGCAAAATCTAAGACAAATGCTAAAAAAATCCCCATATCAAAAGTCGACGGCTCCACAGTCGCCTTTGAGATTTTGTTCTTGTTCTTTTACAAATAGTATAGTTAAAAGCTTCATTTATGACATTGTATCATATTTTCTAAATGGTAGACTATTATTAAGAATTAAAGAAAGTTATGCAAAATAAGTTTATTAATAACTTACTGTTCATAACTTATATGAAAGGAGAATTATTATGTCTATTAAAAAATTCAATATCCAAGTATCTGATGAGGTACTTAATGATTTAAAATACAGATTGGATCATATACGCTGGCCTGAACAGTTAGAAAACTCAAGTTGGGAACGAGGCACTAATATAAATTATTTAAAATCACTTGTTTCATATTGGAAGGATGAGTTTGACTGGCGTGCACAAGAAAAAGAATTAAACCGTTTTTCTCATTTTCGCTGTAATGTGGATGGGATAGATATTCACTTTATACACGAAAAAGGTAAAGGACCTAACCCTACCCCTATTATACTTACTCATGGATGGCCTGACAGTTTCATACGCTATCAAAAGATCATCACACTCCTTACTGACCCTGCAAGTTATGGTGGTGATCCTAATGATTCTTTTGATGTAATTATCCCTTCACTACCTGGTTTTGGTTTTTCTAGTGCTTCAAAACATAGTGGTATGAATAATTATCGTGTTTCTGAGCTTTGGGCAAAGCTAATGACTGAAAAACTTGGCTACAGTAAGTTTGCTGCTGCAGGTGGAGATATGGGTTCAGGTGTTACAAGATACTTAGCATTAAACCATCCAGAACTTCTAATAGGAATCCATCTAACTGATATTGGAATTATCAGAGATCTTATGATATCAGATGATACAGAGCTTTCAAAAGATGAATTGAATTATAAGAAAATTGCTTCAGAATGGATTTCAAATGAGGGAGGTTATATGTCTATTCAATCTACAAAACCTCAAACCATTGCCTATGGACTTTCTGACTCACCTGTGGGCCTAGCTGCATGGATCATAGAAAAATTTCTCAATTGGAGTGATTGTAATGGGGATTTTAATAAAATCTTTACAAAAGATGAACTTCTCACTAATATAATGATCTATTGGTTCACAAATACCATAGGCTCATCAGCAAACGCATATTATGAAAATACACATTCATTGCCACCAATGGGACACATAGATGTGCCAACAGGCATGGCTTTATTCCCAGCTGATGTATTGCTACCACCAAAAGAATGGGCTATGCGCAATCTAAATATCACCCGCTGGACTACAATGCCTAAAGGAGGACATTTTACGGCTATGGAAGATCCTGAACATTTTGCTGAAGAAATTCGTACATTCTTTAGAACTTATAGATAAGCCTAAACTTATTTAATTTTTCTATTGCTAAACCTCCCCTTATTCAATGATCACAAATGCTAATAAAATAGCTACTATTTTAAATATTAACATCGTGAATAGTAGCTATTTTATATACTTAACCTTATTTTTTCCAAAACTTCAGTAATTTAATACTTATCTTATCCGTCTTTATTGGCCTCTCCTCTAACCTAGTATTAACTAAAGAATAAACCACTGGAACAACTACGAATGTAAGGAAAGTAGCTGATGCAAGTCCAAATATTATGGTTACAGACATAGGTTCAAATAACGCACTTTTTGAAAATGCAAGTGGTATAAGACCTGTAATAGTTGCTACAGAACTTAGTATTATCGGCCTGAATCTTTGACTTACAGCATGCAAGCATGCTTCATCTATAGAAAGACCTTCTTTTCTTCCTTCAATTATATATTCCACAAGCAGAATACCATTTCTTATAACTACTCCAATTAAACTTATTATTCCCATTACAGCAGTTAAAGATAGCTGCATCTTAAATATGAGAAGCCCCGCTGTTACTCCTATTAATGATAGTGGAAGTGCACACATTATTATAAGTGGCTGTACAAAAGATTTAAATTGAACAAATAAAATCACATAAATTATTAGTATACACATAGCTGCAGCTATACCCAGACTTGTAAAATTCAAATCTATTTGATGTTTCTCACCATCATAAATAACATTTACGCCGTCTATATCCATCTTATTTATTTCCGGACTTAATGCATTTTCTACGGTAACAGCATTATAACCAGTTTTTATATCGCTATATACTGTTACAGTTTTATCTTTCTTATAATGTTTTATTTGGTCTATCTGTGAATCAAGTTTTATAGTTGCTACTTCTGATAACAATACCTTGTTTTTTGCAAGGCTGGATTTCACTTGTAAATTTTTTAAATCTTCAACTGATGTAGCATTACTTTTAACTAGTATATCGTAATCACTTCCATTTTTTCTGTATACAGAAGCAGCATATCCTCTTATAGCAATGCTTATCTGCTTTTCTATATCAGATTTTAATAAACCATGCTGTACTGCCTTAGTACTATCTATATCTACTTCATATTGATAAGTCTTTTTTGCTGCATCATCTCTTACATTTGTAGTTCCTGGAATACCATTTAATTTTTCTTGTATTTGATCTGAAGCCGCATAAAGCTTATCTAAATCATCTCCTGTAAGTCTTATACGAATAGGTGCACCTGTTGGCATTGCTTGTTCCAAGAGTTTTACTGTTGCAGTACCTCCGGATATTTTACTATCTATTTGACTTTGTAAATACTCAGCTAATTCTTGTCTTGTACTGAACTTTTTGGTTTTATTTAGGTCTATGTTCATCATAATTTGA
The DNA here is from genome assembly GCF_022320765.1 of Clostridium sp. YIM B02569. Taxonomy (NCBI): domain Bacteria; kingdom Bacillati; phylum Bacillota; class Clostridia; order Eubacteriales; family Clostridiaceae; genus Clostridium; species Clostridium sp. YIM B02569. Next base: position 145,403 of record NZ_JAKJJX010000007.1, read on the forward strand.
GCTTTATCTTTTGCTGGTGCAAGAGGAGGTATAGTAATATAAAATTTAGGTACAGCACCACCTATGGCTGAAGTATAACTTGTAACATCTTCATCTGATTTTACTATATCTTCAACTTGTTTTACTAAATCACTCGTACTGTCGATATTATCCACTTTTTCATTAGCAATGTCTATATAAAGAATATCTTTATCTGCATAAGGAAAGAACTTCGTTCCTATTGAATTTAACAAACCTATGGATACTGCAAATAAACATAAACATATTATAATAATCTTTATTTTATTCTTAAGTCCGTAAGTTAAAAGTTTATGGAAAAACCTTTTGACTATACTTTCCTTCTCAACTTTTTTACTTTTTCTAAAAAATACAGATGCCATAGCAGGAGTTACAAACAGCGCTGATAAGTAAGAACATGCAATACATATCATTACTACCTGAGGCAAAGTTCTTAAAAATTCTCCTGCTCCACCAGGTATATTTAAAAGTGGTGAAAAAGCACCAATAATAATCAATGTTGATGTAAATACAGGCACAAATAATTTTTTAATACCATGAAAAGCAGCTTCATCTCCAGACATGCCTTCATCAACACCTACCTGCACAACATCGCCTATTACAATGGCATCATCTACTAATATTCCAAGAGCTATAATAAGTGCTGTGGTAGACATTTCCTGGACTTTAATACCAAGAGCATTCATAGCAATAAATGACATAGCTATAGATATCGGAATTACTGCTGATACTACCATTGCATTTCTAAATCCCATTCCTATTAAAACGGTTATAACTACCAGAATTACACCATCTCTAAGGTTCTCCATAAAGAAAGAAACTGATTCATCTACAGCCTTAGGCTGAAAAGTAACTTGATCTATTTTCAAATCTGGTGGTAATTGTTTTTTTATCTCATCTAACTTTTTTGTTATATCCTTACCTATTAAAACTATATTTTTATTATCTTGAAAGTAACCGACAATTAATACGGAATTTTCTCCATTAGCAGTAAATTTATAATTTGAATCATCATCATACCCCATATAAACCTTTGCTATATCTTTAATCCTAATAGTTTGTCCAGTGTCAGTTGAAACATTTACCACTGTATCTTCTATCTCCTTAAGAGATGTAAAACTTCCAGGTGTCTCAACTTTTATTTTTCCTTCTTTTAAATTTAAAGACCCTGATGGAATATCTATATTTTGAGCTTTTAATACTCCACATATGTCTTCAAAAGAAATTGAATATTTGTTTATCTTATTTAAATCAACCTCCACTTTTACCTGATTATCTTGTTTACCCTTTATATCAAATCTTGAAATACCATTAACATTGCTTAGCTGCTTCTCTATATCATCTGCATAATTTCCCAATTGTTCATATGAATAATTATCTCCTGATACACTTAAAATCATACCGGCAGTCTCTGTAAGTTTCGTATTTATCTCACTATCTTGACATCCATCTGGGAGATCTGATTTTAGATCTTTTACCTTATCTCTCATATCACGCCATGCTTTCTCTTTATCAGCATCATTAGTTAAGAAAACAACAACTATTGAAGCATTATTTACAGAGTAAGACTCACAATAATCATAACCATCTATTTCTTCAACTTTTTCTTCAACTTTTTTTGAAACTAAACTTTCTATATCACTAGGAGAACCTCCTGGATAAATTGTTGTAATCATTGCTGCTGGAGATGAAACATCTGGCATTTCCTGCTTAGGAACAATATAATAGCAATAACATCCACTTAAAATAGCTATAGTTATTAAGAATATTACTATTTTTTTATTTTTTATAGCCGCTTTAATCAATCCCATAATTCATCCCCCTTTATTCTGCTGAAACCTGATATCCAGCTTTTATATTTTTCATACCTTCAGTAATAAGGTTTTCTCCAACTTCTAATCCCTCTATGCATACTTCATTTTCATTTGTATCTCCTAAAGTTACATTTTTCCTAACAGCACGTCCATCTTCCACTGTATAAACATAATCTTGTCCATCATTCAAAATGCTGGTAATTGGAATCCATATGCCACTCTTTTCTCCATTATCAATATAAACTTTCACAGATTGGCCTACGTAATATTTATCATTATCTATTGGATTTAAAATTTTGATTTCTGCACTGTAAGTTCCACTTTGTTTATCAGGTGCTTGAACTATATTCATAATTTCTCCATCAGTAGTAGTGTCATCTATTTTAACTTCTGCTTTTGTTCCTACCTGTATTTTCTTTACATCATCATCAGATATTCCTGCAGTAACCACTTGATTGTCACTTCTAACTAAAATTACTGGATACCCAGCTTGTTGCATTTCTCCTTCTTTACAAAGGACATCTACTACATAACCATCTTCATCTGCTACAAGAGATGCATCTTGAACTAAATTAACCTTTGAATCATAATTAGCTTTTGCAGCATTTACCTGTGCCAATGCTGCTTGCTTATCCTCTTCCCTTGTTCCATTTTGAAGCTGTGTCAATGTTTCCTTTGCTGCATTTAACTGGCTTTCACTACCATCTAATTTAATTTTAAGATCGTTAACCTGCTGCTGTGTAGCTGCCTTTATTTGAAATAAATTAACGGTTTTATCATATAAATCCTTGCAGTAATTATACTCATCCTGAGCATTTTTTACTGCTATCTGAGCTTTATTTATATCCTCGGCTTGTGCTCCATTCACTGCTTTATCATATTGTGCTTGTGCTGCATCCATTTGAGCTTTTGCAGCATTTTCTGCCAAATTTAAGTCACTTTTATCTAAATCAACCAGGGTATCTCCTTTTTTCACCTGTTGACCTTTTACAACATATATTTTTGAAATTTTAGCTGGACTTTTGAAGGAAAGCTTTCTTACTTCACTTCCTCCTGTTATACCCTCATATTCTAAATCACTTGAATGGCTTTGATTTTGAAGTTCTACTGTTTTTACTGGATAAGTTTTTGCATCTACTTTTTTATCATTTTTACTGCATCCACTTAATATTGTAAAATTTAAAATTACCAAACAAATAGCTATTATCTTCTTATTCATATATCCTCCTTATATTCACCATATCGTACATGAAACATGATATTTATTGAGTTCATTTTCCTGAATAATTTTTATTTATTGAAAAAATTTATTAGTTACTTAATATCCATGGCTTTTGAATACTATCTCTCAAGTTATTATGAATATAAATAAGTTTTCTTAAAGCAGTATCCAATTCTTCACTTGCTATAACTTGTTTGTCATAATCATTTTGAAGCATTAAGCCCATATCTACTTGAGCTTTTGCAAATCTAAGTTTAGTATTTGTTGAATTAACCTGTTCCTTTAAGTTATCTATTTTATTTTCAATATCAAGAAGCGTTGAATAATTTTGTTTTAATATATTTTTAAGATTCTTTTTTGTATCATCTAACTTAACTTTTGATTCATCATAACTGTATTTACCATCTAGGTAAGCTTCATAATTCTTAAGATCTGCATAATACTTTAATTCTTTTTGTTCATATGCTATTAACGACAAAGCAAGCCCACCAGAATCTAATGTAGAATTACCATTGGCATCAGTTGTAACATAATCGGATTGTTTAGGTGCTATTGGTATCTCTTTATTCATAATGTCTTTTATTCCTTCATCCTTCAAATCTTTCAGATAGTCCTTAGTTAAATCTAATATTTTATCATCATATTCAAAATAGCTGTTAAGCTTATCATCTATATACTCCTCAACTGAACCATCTATTTTAAATTTTTCATAATCCATATCATAATCAAGTATGTAAGTATTCTTTAAATCTAAATCAGTTAACACTTTGAAATAATCTTTAGCATCACTTAAGGCATTTTCCTTTGCTGTTATGTCATCTTGTAATGATTTTAATTCAACCTCAGCATCAGTAACTTGGTTTTCGGTTGCCATTCCGAGCGACAGCTTTCCTTTTAAATAAGTTAAATCATTTTTATTTAATTCCAAGTTTCTTTTTAATTTATCTATATCAATTTGCTTTAAAATCATATCATTATATTTGTTGATAATATCACTCGATATTTGATCCTCCATGAAATCTCTTGATTGTTTTGTCTGCTTTTCCTGCAGTTCAAGTTTATCGTAAGGATAATCATATACATCACTAGAGTAATTATCTTCTGCTAAGGATTTATTGAAATCAGTGCTTTTTTCTTGAAGATCCTCTTTATTTCGATAATAGGTTATTTGTTTCAATTTTAAAGCAAACTTATCACTATTACTTATTGCCGCGTTTATTGCATCAGTTAATTTTAGAACTCTCTTATCTACATCATCATGTGTACCTTGTCCGATACTTACGTTTTCCCCCCTATTAGTATGATTTTGCGCTTGTCTTGAGATATTTTCACTTTCGGTAGATGTAGATTCTGTTGCAAATACTGGTGCAGTGCTACTATTTATAATACTTACTAAAATTCCAACAGCAATCAGATTTTTTATATTTCGTCTCATTAATATCCACCTCTTCATTATCAAAATATTTAAATACAGTTTTTATATTCTACACATGTATACAAACTTTACAGGTGTACAACAAATACTATATACTGTTGTATGAGGGTTATCAAGAAACAATAACCTTAATCTATATAGTTAATCTGCACAATTACATATGTGTAGATTATTTCCTTAGGAGGAACTTATGACTAATAATAAAACTCTTGATTTAAGAATAAGAAGGACACATAAATTATTATTTGATGCTTTAACACTTTTACTTTCTGAAAAAAGCTTCGATAATATAACAATTACTGATATCTGTGAGAAGGCAATGGTCCATCGAACTACCTTCTATAAACATTTTGAAGATAAATATCATTTGCTTGATTCTTTAATTAGTCAATTAGTCCAAAACTTTGAAGAAAAAAGCACTGAACAGACTCCAGTTGATAATCCAAGGCAATACTATGTAAATTTATTTAGACTTCTATTAGAACATATGCAAGAAAATATAAAGATGTATTCAGTCGGCCTATTAAATAATGGTTCCACAATAAAAGTACTTCAAAAAATAGTAGTCGGACGTACAAAATCTAGATTGGAAAGTGACGAAGCTAATGGACTAATATTTTTAATCCCTGCGCCAATTCTTTCAGAATTTTATTCTTCTTCAATGGTTAGTTTGGCCATTTGGTGGCTTGAAAATAATATGCCTCTAAGTATTGATGAAATGGTTAAATATGGGGATATGTTGATTGACAAATTAGATACAACTGATAAATAGACAGGAATTCCATCTGCTAAAACAAGATCTTATTTCTTAAATGAAGCTTCATCTATTGTACAAGGCTAAAAAATCTCAAATTAATTTAATCTTTAAACCTATATGTTTACCCATTTGGGTCTTCAATTATAAGAACATCAATTTAAATTCTAGGAGGTTTTAGTTATGGAATATATTTTACTTAAATTTGAAATTACTAAATAGCTAAAATTCCAAAGCAAAAAATAAGCTGCTTCTTTATCTTATTCCTTTTACCCTTCATTAATAAAAGCGTTCTAGTCTATTAAAAGTGCTTAACACCTTATAGAACTAGAACGCTAATTAGTAACTTATGCTATTATTCTATATTTCCGTACTTATCCTTTGCAAGCTCAATAAATTCTTTTAAAGCTTGAGATACATACCGATTTTTTTGGTATCCAATACCTAATGTGCCATGAGTTTTGTTGTACTTCAGATGATAAAGATTAACTCCAGTAATTGTACTCTTATCGAATATTAGATCTTTATTATTCATTAGAGTTCTTGGGTAAAAAGTAATTCCCATTCCCTTAACTGAAAGCGCCAGTACTGTTTCAATGCTTTCTGTCTCCAATATAATATTAGGTTTTATTTCTTTTTCATTAAACATTTCATCTGCAATAATTCTAACTCTATTTTTAGCATTAACCATTAGAAATGGGCAATCTTTTAGTAATGTAATATCCATATCTTTTTCAAGTTTTTGTTTTACTTCCTTATAATTGTTAGGAAAATATTTTACTAATATATTATCTGGAACAACCATAAGAACTTCTTCATTACAAAGCGGAACCATCTCTACATTCTCAACATTAAAAGGTAACATTCCTATTATTAAATCTACGTCACCTTTTAATAACGCAGCATCTAGTTCCTTTGAGTTTCCTTCAAGTAAATGTAGATTAATATTAGGAAACTTTTCATTATAATAAGGAAGAATTTCTGGCAAAAAGGCTCGTCCTCTTGTATGTGAAGCTCCAATAAACAGATCTCCACATTTGAAATCTTTAATATCTGCCAATTCTTTTACTGACTGCTCTTTTAAATCTAAAATTCTTGCGGCATTTTTCACTAAACTTTTCCCCGCTGGTGTCAATGTTAATGGCACTGTCCGATTAAATAATTCAACCCCCAAATCATTCTCCAATTTTGAAATATGAGAACTTAATGACTGTTGAGAAATAAACAATTTTTTTGCCGCTTTTGTAAAATTCAGCTCTTCTGCTGCTGTTAAAAAATACTCTAAATTAAGAAAATTCATCATAACGTAACACTACTCTACCTTGTATTTAATATAAATATATTTCATATCCTGTTTCTATTGCTAATTCTACATAATTACTTATCATCAAACGTCTTTACTTTCCTACTATACTATCTTTAACTATATTAGTTCATATTCTAAAATATTCTATCTCTTAAAGCTTTTTTAGGAATCATCACGTTTAATTACTCTTCTATTTTATCATATACTTCTTTTCCCTTACAATCCAGAGTTTTCCCTATAAATTTATTTAATTCAGTATCCTCCGGTAGAGCTTTTAATTCATAAATAATTCTTTATATATTATATATTTTAGAAAAACAAATTTCTGTTTTAGCAATTAGCCTTTCGTTCTCTAGCGCCTCGTTTTAAATATCATCTCTAAGTCATATTCTTTGCTTAAAGATTCTTATATACTTCTGCTAAATGCTTTGTTAACTTTGTATTTTCTCTATAATCAACCTGACAATCAATAATTACTGGCACATCTTGCTTAAAGGCTTCCTCTAAAATTGGTATTAAGTTTTCTGATTTTTCCACTCTATATCCTTTTGCATACATACTTTCGGCCATTTTAACAAAATCTGGATTTGTGAATTCTACATAGCAGCTCTTACCGTACTGATCCTCTTGTTTCCATTTTATTAACCCGTAATTTCTATCGTTAAAAATTAAAACGACAATCGGAGTACCTATACGAAGTGCTGTTTCTATTTCCTGATTATTCATCATAAAACCGCCATCACCAACAATTGCTAAAACTTTCTTACTAGGATTTATTAATTTTGCTGCAATTGCACCTGGAACTCCTATTCCCATTGTTGCAAAACCATTAGAAATTATACAGGTGTTTGGCTCATAACAGTTATAGTGCCTTGCAATCCACATCTTATGTGCCCCAACATCTGAAACCACAATGTCATGGGGTCCCATAACTTTTCTGACATCACTTAAAATTTTCTGAGGTTTCATTGGAAAACTTTCATCATCTGCATAGATTTGATGTTCATTAACCATTTTTTCTTTGATTTTTAGTGCGTCAACTGGCTCTTTTTTTCTAGATGTTCTTCTCATTATATTATATAAAGCATCTGAAATATCACCAACTACTTCAACTATTGGCTGATAAAGCTTATTGATGTGTGATGGTCTGGTGTCGACATGAACAATCTTAGTATCTCCATTTACATTCCATTTTGCTGGTGCATATTCTACAATATCATAACCAATTGTAACTACTAAATCAGCATCCTCAATAACTTTATTTACATAATCTTTCTGTGGAATTCCTATTGTCCACATTGAATATAAATTATCAAAAGGAATTATTCCTTTTGCCATCATAGTATTTATAACCGGAATTTTCAAATTACTTGCGAATTCTGTAACTGCTTTTGCAGCATTATTCCGAATAGCTCCACTTCCAGCTAAGATAACTGGATTTCTTGCTTTAAATATCTCACTTGCAGCTTCCTCTATTGATGCTAAGGCTGCATATTCTTTTGGTGGAATTTTCTTTTCTAATGGTTTTTCACAAATACTTACAGGCATCTTTGAAATATTTACAGGTAAATCGATATGACAGGCTCCAGGTTTTTCGCTTTCAGCATACTTGAAAGCGATTCTTACAATTTCATTTACTGTATCTGGTCTAACAATTTGCTTACTTCTCTTAGTAATTGGTTCAAACATTTTACAAAGATCTAAAAATTGATGCGATGTTATATGCATTCTTTCAGTTCCAACCTGTCCAGTAATTGCAACTACAGGGGCACCATCGCTATGTGCATCTGCTACTCCTGTTACTAAATTGGTTGCCCCTGGACCAAGTGTTGATAAGCATACTCCTGCTTTACCTGTTAACCGTCCATATAAATCAGCCATAAATGCAGCCCCTTGTTCATGACGAGTCGTAATAAACTTAATACTTGACCCTTCAATAGCATTCATTACTTCTAAGTTTTCTTCTCCTGGAATTCCAAAAATATATTCTACTCCTTCTGCTTCCAAGCATTTAACTAACAGCTGTGCTGTATTTAATTGAACCTTTTCATTTTTTTCTGTCCCCATAATAAACATCCTCTAATCTATATATTTTAGTATTATGCTTAATGCATTAATATTTTCTCAAACATCATACTTCAATTAAAAATGTTTTTCCAACAACTTTTTTCCTATTTAATTACAATAAAATGGTTGTGATTAAATGAGGAAAATCAAATAATTTATTTAACAACTGTTTTGTTGTAGTTCTACAATAAAAAATTTGTTTGAATGATGTTTAGAATAATGATAGAATGATTTTGGTAAATATATTTAATTTTAAATAAATTCTTGAAAAAATTTTATTTTTTATGTAAAATTATAATTAAATAGTAAGACAATGGAGTCATTTATTAAAATGGCTCTTTTTTTATATTTATTCTTTTTAATTTACAGATGTTAATAAAAAACTTAATATAAGAATTATTTTAAGGGGGAATAGTTTGTTGATTACTCCAGATTATAATCCAATTTTAGAATCTTTTATTTAAGGACTTCTATATAATCTACAAATAGAAAAAGACAGATTACTTTACCATAAGCATAATAACCTGTCTTAAATTTATTTTATTTTACTTTAATTTAATTAAATCAATCCATTCTTTTGTAGAAATTCTACAGCAACATCTTTAGGATCTTTTTTTAATTCATCTACTTCATAGTTTAATTCGCTCATTACATCATTATTAAGTAAATCTCCTACTTCCTCTACAAGCGGTTGTATTTCAGGATATTTCTTTAATGTCTCAGCTCGTACAACTGGAACCGCATAATATGGAGGGAAGAAGTTTTTATCATCTTTTAAAACACTTAAATCATATTTTTTTAATAATCCATCTGTTGAAAATGCATCTATAACATCACTTTCTTTATTCATTAATGCCGCATACCTAGGACTACCATCTATGCCTACAGTATTCTTAAAATTCAAATTATATTTTTTAGCTAAACCTACTAATCCATCTTCTCTATTAAGAAATTCTAAGGTTGTAGTTGCAGTAATGTCACTTGAAACTTTAGATAGGTCACTTATTGTTTTAAGATTATATTTTTTAGCAGTTTCTTTCGTTACGGCAAGTGTATAGGTATTATTAAATCCCATTTGTTTTAACACTTCTATATTATACTTATCTTTAAAATCTTTTTTTACTGTATTATAAACTTCTTCTACATCTGATATTGGTTTATACTTTAATTCATCTCCATAGGCTGTACCCGTATAATCTACAGACATATCAACATCTCCATTTTGCATAGCTGAAAATATAACCTGAGTACCACCTAATGCAAATTTACGATTAACTGAAATATCTGTTTTTCTTTCGATAAGCTCTGATAATATATTTCCTAAAATCTCTTGTTCAGTGAAATCTTTGCTACCAATTGTAATAACTTTTTTATTAGAAATCTTTTGAGATAATCCACTTACTGCAAAAATCCCAATAAGTACACATGCAGTAGCTGTTAATATACCCTTTTGTATTTTTCTAGCTCTTATTTTTGCTGCTTTGGATTTATTATTAGCTTTTTGCAAACTGATTGGCGTAACAAGTTTTTCTACAATACTAAATAATCCATCTACCAATAAGGCTAATATACATGCAGGGATTGCTCCTGCTAAAATTTGATAATTGTTAACAGTTCTTATACCAGAAAAGACTAAATATCCTAGACCACCGCCACCAATGAAGGCTGCCATGGTCATAAGTCCTACAGCTGTAACTGCTGAAATTCTTATTCCTGACATTATTACAGGCAGCGCTAATGGAATTTGAACCTTAACTAAAACTTGAAATTTAGTAAGTCCTATTCCCTTAGAAGCCTCTAGCATATCTGGATTAATATTATCAATTCCTGTTGTTGTATTTTTTATTATTGGCAATAATGAGTATAGTACCACCATTACAATTGCTGGTGGTGTACCTATTCCTAAAAACGGTATTGCAAATCCTAGTAACGCCATACTTGGAATTGCTTGTACAACACTAGCTATTCCTAAGATTGGCTTGTTTAGTTTTTTCACATAGCTTGTAAGAATTCCTAGTGGCATACCAATTATTATAGCTATCCCAACTGATAATGCTGTAAGCTTAATGTGTTCAAGCAGTAATGTAATTATCTGATCTTTTGATGTAAATACATAATTCAAAAATTCGTTCATACTAATTCACCTCTTCCATATCTAAAAACTGACTACTTAGAGTTGTTACCAAGCTACTTTTGGTAATTATACCTTTTAAAACTCCAAAGTCATCAAGAACAGGCACTTGTCCTATTTTATGTTCCTTTACAAGTTCAAGAATATCTATAATTGAATCATCAGGCTGTACGCTTATAAATTTATTATTCATTATATCTTCTACAGGAATATTTCTATCAGTTTTATTTTGAATCTGCTTTGCTGTAATAATTCCTAAAAGATAACTTTCTCTATCTATAACCATTAAACTATCAACTTTTGAACTTCTCATTTTTTCAATACATCTTAAAAGTGATGCATTTTTAAAACAAACAACAGGATGGTCAATCATTATATCCTTAGCTCTTATAAATTCTGGTGAAGACCATATTCTATTCTTTCCTATAAATTCACTTACAAAATCGTTTATAGGATTTTTAAGTATATTTTCAGGCGTATCATATTGCACAATCTCACCTTTATTCATTATGCAAATCTTATCTGCTATTTTTATTGCTTCATCCATATCATGAGTTACAAAAACAATAGTTCTTTTTAATTTACTTTGTAAATCAATTAACTCTTCTTGAAGCTGAACTCTAGTGATTGGGTCCAAAGCACTAAAAGGCTCGTCCATTAAAATTATTTCTGGATTAGTAGCAAAGGCTCTTGCAACTCCTACTCTCTGCTGCTGCCCACCACTAAGTTCTGTTGGATATCTATCTAAAAAGTCATTGCTATTTAATCCAACCATATCCATAAGTTCAAGAGTTCTTTTTTCTATACTTGCTTTGTTTAACTTTTCAACTTTAGGAATCATCTCAATATTTTCTCTAATTGTAAGATGCGGAAACAATCCTGTCTGCTGTATTACATATCCAATATTTCGTCTAAGTTTTATCACATCTTTTGATGCAATATCTTCTCCATTAATGAAAATCTTACCTGACGTTGGCTTAATTAACCTATTTATCATTTTTAAGGTTGTGGTCTTTCCACATCCACTTGATCCTATAATAGCAACAAGCTCTCCTCTATTTATCTTTAGTGTAATATCCTTGAGTATTGTTTTGTTTTTAAAATCTTTGCGAATATTTTTAAATTCTATCAAAAATTCCACTCCCTTTCTGTTAACAACTTTATATCTATGTACAAGTTGTTACTTTTTATAGTTTTAGTAACAACTTAATTGTAATATAAGGTTGTTACTTTTGTCAAATTTGAACTTTTTTGCTTTTTGTGTTATAGCTTCACGTTGAAAATCTGAGATACTACAAAGAGCGAAATTAGATAAATATTGATAAACTCTTGAATCATAACATTCAATAAGCATTGGAAGTGAGCTGTTATATATTTAATTTTGATTTGGATTAAGATTTTTCACGCTAAAATTATAACGGGTAATATATTAACCATTTTTATAATCTAAATGGTTAATATATTACCCGTTATAAATTAATTCAGAGATATATTATGGATATAAGAATTTATTTACTCTCTCATAGCAGCTTTCATCACCGACAAAATAAAAAATATCATTATCACGTAACACAGCATATGGTCCTGGCGACATTTCTAGGCATCCATTTCTTTTGATACATACAATTGTTGCAGAGGTATTATGCCAAAAATTAATTTCAGCTACATTTTTATCTATGTATGGGGTTTCCTTAGTTATACGTATTTCAAATGGTATGAATGGATTTATAGACTTAAATCTATCAGTTCTATCTAACAAATCAATTATTTGTTCTCTTAATAGATCATTTTCTTTTTTCTGCTCTTCTAATTTATCTAATATATCATTTCTTAAATCATTAACCGTCTTAACATCATTATACTGCTTGATAAATTTCATAGCATTTTCAGTTGATTTTATTATTACACCACTGCCCTTATTGGCATCTACAATATCCACATCTGCAAGTATTGCTATAGCTCTTCTAGCCGTTTCTGCTGAAACTCCATATTGACTTGCAAGTACAGAACGCGCATATATTTTTTCACCAACTTGATAATGTCCACTTGCTATTTTCGAAGCAATATCTGTGGCAATCTGCTGATAAACAGGACTAACTATTCTTATTTTTTTTTCCATCTTTTCTTCTATCCTCTTATTAAAATTAGATTTAAATACCTTTGAAAATATTACGGAATACTTTCAAAGGTATTTTATCATATATTTTTATTTTCTGCTATTCTTCTTAATTTATCATAACCTAACTTCATATAATTTATAAAATACTGAGAATCAAAACCTTATAAATTAAAGCCTAAATAAATAACAAAAAATTTTCAGAACTACATTATTAAGTTTTATTTAAAAGTCCTAAATTCATACCCTTGGCTCTTTAAATAATCTATTATTCCTGGTAATGATTTAGCTGTTTCTTCTTTACCATATGTGTCATGCATTAATAGTACTACTTTTGTCTTGTTTCCAACAGTCTTCTTAACCTCTTCTGTTAATTGATCTGCATTTTTATGAGGACCTTCTGCATCTTTTGATAATGCATTCCAATCTACATAATGATAATCTTTTTCCTTCATTATTTTATCTACTTCTCCAGTATTTTTCCAAGACATATGTCCCCCTGGAAATCTAATAGCCCTTGTAGAAAAATCTTCTCCTAACACTTTCTTTAAAGACTCATTAGTTTTATTAATCTCCGACATGAAGTTATTTGTGTTGACACTTCCATTAGGATATAAGTACTTGTAATTATGTGAATACGAATGATTTCCTATAGCATGTCCTTCTTCAACTTCCTGCTTTAACAAATTTTTATTAGCTTCACTTTGATCTATTGCTTTTCCAAGAACAAAAAAAGTTGCTTTTACATTTTCGTCCTTAAGAGTCTTTAATATTGATGGAGTATTAGTTTCAGATGGTCCGTCATCAAAAGATAAGTAAACGACTTTTTTACCATCAGTATCTTCAATTTTCTGCCCTTTCGCTTGTTGAGTTAAAAATTTCTCTACAGATGCAACATCATCAACATTAGAATCACTTTGTACTTCGGCGTTTGTATCATCTTCTTTGGTTTTATTAGCTTCATCATCTTGCTTTGACACAACAGCCTCATTAGATGCAAGCGCTTGTACATTTTTATCCTTTGAAAAAAATTTATCATCTATTATAGATGTAGCCAAACCTCCTAATGCCACAATTATAATAGTTAAAATTAATATTCTCTTTCTTCGTATGCGAACATTTCTGTTATATCTGCTATATCTGTAATTGTTTCTCATTTCCTTATCCCCTCGTATTTCTTAGTATATTTATTGCAAAAATAATTCTTCATCATAATTCTAAAAATATCACAAAAATTTTAGCTGTAATTATAAGCTATGAACTGTGCATTGTGAATTGCAACATATATAATATCTTTCCATAATTATCATTTAACTACTAAAAATTATACCTCATTATATGAGAAAATTGTATCATATAACAATAATCGCCAAAATATTTTTTATTTCGTGCAAAAACCAACACTTCAATAACTCATATCAATATTTTAATTTAAAATACTTAATTATTTGTAACAAAAATATTACAATTTATTAACTTGGTTATTTGCCGTAATATATTGCAAGAATTTTAACAGTAATTGTGAAATCTATTGTAAATTTCACCATATAGATATTCAAAACAAAGCTTAGACTTGTGCAATAACTTACCGAGAGGAAAGGTACTCTGTTGTTTCGGTTACTGAGAATATGCTGAGGCTTTCTAGCATCATAAGTTGCACCATTTCAGCATGTTCCCGAGCAAGCTCGTGACAAGCAAAACAGGAACAAATTTGTATCTAATTTCTAGTATAATTTACAAAGATTAAAGTGTAGGGATATCTATATATTACTAAAATAAGAAAAAAAGCTGGAATAAACTATTATTTTTTAGATTATTCCAACCAGAAATGAGTAATATACTTTTGTGGAATGTTTCATTGGTAATTTTGATGGATGTGATTCTTTGGCTATAAGTTGTTCCAAATGTGCTAGTTCATAGCTTGTTCTTTGAGGCTAGCACTTTGGGTGCAACTTTATAGCCTTAGAATCACCCATCATAATTACCTAAAAACTGGAACAAAAGTATGTTATTCATTTCGGTGAGTATACGCATAAGTATAGATTGTAGTTGGGTTATTTATAATTCAAAGTACCGCTACTACTATTAGTTACTGCTAAGTACCCAAGGTTTTTCAATACTATTTTTTAATATATTATAAGTATTGATAAGATTCATTAGTGAATTATCTAAATCCTTACTCTTTAAAAGTTCAGCTTTAAAGTCATTTTCAGTTATTATTCCTAAATCTACTTTTGCTTTTAGAGACCTAAGCTTTGTATTATTAGATATAATCTGTTCATTTAATCTCTTTATTTGATTTTCCAAGTCACACAATGTTGAATAATTCTCTTTTAAGACATTTTTAAGACTTTTCTTTGAATCATCTAATTTAACCTTAGCTTCCGCTAAACTGTATCTACCTTCTAAATAGGACTGATAATTATTAAATGCATTTAAGTATTGCTGCACATAGCTAACAATGGCTAAACAATATTCCTGAGTATTAAAAGTTTTGTTGCCATCGCCATCAATCTCGTAATAATCATTTTTATTAACCTTCACTACTTTATTTTCATAGTAACTAAGTTTATTCATATCCTCTTCCCGTAGCTCATGCATATAATCATCAGTAAGTTTAATAATTTCATCATTATACTTTAAATAACTATCTATTTTATCATCTAAATATTCATCTAGTGAGACATCTATTTTTAATGTTTTATAACTAATACTTGAGTCCAATGTATAATCTGATAAATTTAGATTTGTTAATACTCCTAAATAATCCAAATTATTTTTTAATGAGTTTTCTTTAGCCTTTATCTCATCTTGTACCTTATTCAGTTCAATCTGCTTATCCTCCAACTGATTAGGAATCGCAAGCCCTACTGAAACTTTTATTTTTAAAGCATCTAAATCATTATTTTTGATTTCTAAGCCTGTTTTCAATTTGTCTATATCAATCTTTTTTAAGATGATTGCATTATACCTCTTTGTAACATCATTTGTTATTTGATCATGCAAAAAAGCTTCAGACTGAGCCGTTTGTTTCTTTTGAAGTTTAAGCTTATCAGATGGAAAGTCATCTACTGTATCATTGCCGGTCTTTAAATTGTTATCATCCGAGAAATCATCTTTTTCATCCTGAAGGTCCAACTTATCATCATACAGTTTCAATTCTTTTTCTTTCAAAGCTAACTTATCACTATTATCAACAGCACATTTTATAAGCTCATCTAAAGTGATTACTTTCTTTGTTTTAGTAGTTTGTTCATCTAAAGTATTTGTATTTTCACCTGATGTACTTGAATTTAATACAATAGAATTATTTTTATCTGACACTGTTTTCGCATTTTCAACTGCAAAAGCAGGAACAATCGCTCCATTAATCATGCTAACTGTAATACCAGCTGCAATTACTTTATTTATCTTCTTATTCATTATTATTCACCCACTTATTTAATAATTTGATTTGTTACTCTTTCATATTTCTTGTACTCAATTTTTTCATGTCTATAGCTTGCCCAGAAGCACTCATTAATGAGTTAAATATTTAGAATTAGAAATATCCCAAACAATGAAATTTGATACACATAAGTTTACTTCTCATTGAATAAAACTATAGGGTTCCATATTCATAACAATACATATCCACTGGTTCAATTTCCTGAATAACAACGATATTACAATTTCATAAGTTTGAATATCATTGACGAACTCCATATATAGATACACTATTTAAGAATTTGATTTATTAGATGAACATATTTACAAAGTTGCTAAAACTTTAAGTTTATATCTTCACTAGAAATCATAAATATATTTGTGAAGAAAACATTTGAAAATGAGCTGTTAAGGGATCTTAGCTGTAGGTTGTTCCATTTTAGCTTGTCACACTGAAAGTTGGAGCATGCTAAAGTGGATACAACCTGCTGCTTAGAACCTTCAGCGATATTTTCATAGCTTTTTGTCTACTTTGTACCAAGAAGCATAAATAACTGGAAGTACAAACAAGGTTAAGATAGTTGCAACAAATAGTCCTCCACTCATTGCCACTGCCATAGGACCCCAAAAAGTATTTTTAATTAATGGTAACATCCCTAAAATTGCAGCTACAGCAGTTAAGATAATTGGCCTAAATCTTAAGATAGTTGAATCTATAATGGCTTCACGGATAGATTCTCCAGTCTTAATATGATTTGCAATTTGATCAACCAAGATGACAGAATTTCTTATGATTATACCCATTAGTGCTAAAATACCTAACACTACGACAAACCCCATTGGACTGTTAAGCATAAGTAAAGCTAATGTTACCCCAATTATTCCAAGTGGTGCTGTAAGTAAGGTCATTATCATCTTTGGTACGTTTTGGAGTTGAAGCATCAAAAGAATTACCATTAAAACTATCATAATAGGAACAACATCTCTAACCTGAGCTAATCCTTTATTACTTCTTTCAAGAGCTCCACCCATATCTATGCTGTATCCTGAAGGGAGGGTCTTTCGTAAATCTTCAAGCTGATTGTATATATTTGTTTCTGCATCATTTCCTGTTATGCCTGGTAATACTTCTGCTTGAACTGTTATAGTGGGTTTCAAATCTCTTCTTACTATATAGCCATCTTCAGCATGATAATTTATTTTAGCAATTTGATCCATTGGTATAAAACCGCCGCTTGGTATTGGAATATTTATATTCTTTATATAACCAAGATCATTAATATTAACTGAATCCATTTTAACTACTATATCTACAGTCTTATCATCTTGTCTAAATTGAGATACTGTAGTGCCGGATAATTGTCCTTGCAAGAATAGTGAAATTTGTTGACTGTCTAAACCAAGTGCCCTAGCTTTATCCTGGTCCACTTCAATAGACATTTCTTTTGTTTTTTCAAACCAGTCGAAATTAATATTGTATAATTTCTGATTAGATGCCATGGCATCTCGTACTTTTCCTGCAATTTCACGTACTTTGTCATTATCATAACCTGTAACACGAAACATGACAGGATAATTACTAGGAGGACCATTTTGGATAACCTTTATATGACTTTGAATATTTTCAAACCCGCTATCAAGCAATTGCTGAACATTCTTATTTACCCTTTCTCTTGATGCAATATCTTTCGTCAATATAACAAACTGTGCGACATTGCTATTCTGCGATGCAGGCTCTAAAGATAAAACAAATCGTGGAGCACCTCTTCCAACATAATAAGAATAATTAACGATGTCTTTATTTCCTTTTAAAGCTTCTGATAGACGATCTGCAGCTTCTTGAGTTGCACTAATTGATGAACCTTGTGGTAAAGTCATATCTACTAAAAGTTCAGGCCTTGTTGCCGCTGGGAAGAACTCTTTTTGAACATAATGTGAAAGTGCATAACCAGAAGTACAAAACAATATTACTGTTGTTGTTATTACTAATTTTCTATGATTTAAGCACCAAATTAAAACGCCACGAAATTTATTATAAAACTTGCTGTCATATACATCAGATTTTTTATTTTCATCATTTTTAATCTTTATTAAATCAAAACCTAATACTGGAACAAAGCAAACTGAAACAACCCATGAGAAAAGTAATGATATAGTAACTACAGTAAACACGCTTCCAGTGTATTCAGATGCACTTCCCTTGGAAAAGCCTATTGGTGTAAAAGCAGAACAAGTGATCAATGTACCTGTAAGCATAGGAAAAGCTGTTGATGTAAATGCGAAACAACCTGCTCTAAACCTATCCCATCCTTCCTCAAGTTTAACTGACATCATTTCAATTGCTATAATTGCATCATCAACCAATAGTCCCAGTGCAATTATTAAAGCTCCAAGTGATACTTTGTGAAGCGGGATCCCTAAAAAGTACATTCCAACAAACACGCCTGCAATAACCAGTGGAATTGATATTGCAACTACTAATCCTGTCCTGAAACCTAAGCTTACAAAACTTACTACCATTACAATAACAAGCGCTAAAACAAAAGTTTCTAAGAAATCATTAATAGAATCTGTAACAGCCTCAGGCTGATTAGCTACCTGATCTACATTTAAGCCAAGAGGTAAATCGTTTTTAATCTCATCTAGTGTTTTATCTAAATTTTTACCTAAGTTTAAAACATTTCCTCCCTTTTCCATGGAAACTGCAATTCCTATTGATTCCTTTCCATTAAAAAACATTTTAGGATCTGGCGGATCAGAATAACCTCGTGTAATACTTGCTATATCTCCTAAACGAAATGTTTGATTACCTGCTTTAATTGGTAGGTTTGAGATATTGTCAACATTATCAAACATTCCACTTACTCTAAGATAAACATTATCTGTTGATGTCTGAATCATTCCAGATGCTATAACAGAATTCTGTGTCTGTAGAGCACTGCTGATTGTATTCGGACTAATACCAAGCTGCGCCATTTTAGTATTTTCTATCTGAATAGATATTTTTTCTGTTTGAACACCTATTAAGTCAACTTTTTTAACATCTTTTACATTTAATAAAGTCCTACGAATATTTTCAGCTTTTTCTCTCATTTCTTCATAAGTATAGCCATCAGATGTTAATGCATAAACACAACCATACACATCATCATATCTATCATTGAAATTAGGGCCAACTATATTAGATGGCAAACTACCTTTCATATCATTAATATCATTACGAACTTCAACCCAAGTGTCTCTAATTTTATCTGAAGCCACGTCATCTTTTAAATCAATGAAAATAACTGATCTTCCAGGAAAAGAATAACTTTTTATATAGTCCTTATTAGGTATATCTTGAAGTCTTCTCTCTATTTTATCTGTAACCTGCTCCTCAACCTGACTTGCAGTTGAACCTGGCCAAACGACAGTTATGTACATCTCACGAATAGTAAATTCAGGATCTTCATTTCTTCCAAGTTTAGGATAAACAAAAATCCCAGACACAATTATTGTAATAGCTAAAAAATAAACCAGTTGTTTTCTATTAAGACACCACTCTGTCAGATTGAAACCCTTCATTAATTATCACTCCCTACTCTTACGTCCTGACCTTCGCGCAGTTTGGTAATGCCAGCTGTCACCACTACATCTCCTTCGCTTAAGCCATCACTTACTGTAACCTGATCACTACCAAAATCCTTTACTGTAATATTTTTCAGGGTGACTGCATTATCTTTAACAACCCAAACAGCTGGAGATGAATCTGGCTGATATACTGCTCCAAGCGGTATCCATATTTGACTTGATGAGTTATTTTCATTAATAGACACACTAGAAGACATTCCTATTTTTATGCTAGGAGGTGGATCTATAAGATTTATTCTAACTCTGTAAGTACGTGATGCATCATTAGCTACTGGAGAAATTTCTCCTAAAGAGCCTTTCAATTTAACATCTGATAAAGCCGAAAAGCTCATATTGATTTCTTTAGCACTTTTTAATTGATCAATTCTATTTTCAGGAACATTAATTTCTACTTCTAATTGATTATTCTGAACTAGTGTTATAATCTTCTGCCCAGGTGTGACAACTTGTCCTTCTTCAGCGTCAACACTGCTAATTACTCCAGATTTATCAGCATATAACTTACAATAATCCAGTTGATTCAAACTTTGAGTATGCAATGCATTGGCCTGTTCTAATGCATCCTTTGCTGTTTCATCAGCATTTGCATAATTATCATATTCTGCCTGAGAAATGAATTTAGATTGATAAAGTGGTTCATATCGTTTTAAATTATCTTCAGCCAGTTTATATTTGGCTTCCGCTAGTGAAACTGCTGCTTCAGAATTTTTTACTGCTTGTTCAATATCTCTAGAATCAAGTTCCATGAGAACTGCTCCTTGTTCCACCTTATCTCCAACTGACACATTTTTTTTAATAATCTTTCCTCCTACTTGGAATGCCAGTTGACTTTTATAATGAGGTTGGACTACTCCTGAATAGACATATTCTGAATCTTTATTTGAGGTTGAAATCTTTAGAGTTTTTACTACAGGAGGAGGCAAAACTGTTTCTTCTTTCTTTGAATTTGTTTTCACTACTTTAAAAATAAAAAAACAAATAGCCACTATTCCGATAACCAGTAAAAACTTTTTTATCATCTTAATTTTCATTGTAAAGCACCCCTTTTAGCCTTTTAAATTTTCTTGATTGTATCTTCAATCAAATTACCTATTCAATCACACAACACTGTGTTGTATAATTAAATTATAACTGATATGAAACTTTCATCAATCAACAAAAAACTCCCAAGTGTTGGAAAGAAGGAGATAATATGAATAAACAACCTGAAATTACCGAACAAACAAAAAGAAATATTATAGATGCATTTTGGAAGATTTTAAAACAGAAAAGATTAGATAAGATAACAGTAAAAGAAATAGCCGATGTAGCAGGCTATAATCGAAGTACATTCTATGCTTATTTCACAAGTGTAAGTGATATACTTGAACAAGAAGAAAATATTCTGCTAAATTATGTACATGATAATGCAAGCAAAATCTTGTTTCCCCACTTAATTAAAGGTTTAAGACCTAAAGCTTCTGAGCTATATTTCTTTGCCAAAAGTGAACATTTGAAAATTTTACTCAGTGAAAATGGTGACCCCGAATTTAAAGGACAACTAAAAAAGACAATTATTCCAATTGCCTTTAATGCATTTAACTTACCCAAGGATAATATTCACGCTGAGTATCTTTGTGAATTTTGTTTTTCTGCAGTAATATCAACCATAATCCATTGGTATGACAATCGAGAAATCGAAATAGATGAATTGTTCGATATACTTTGGACAATGGTTACAAAAGGTGTACTATTTGAATATAAAAAATTAATATAAAACAGACATACTTAGCTAAAACATTATACTTAAATAAACTGTGTATAATTTCTTCTACTTCCAAAGAAATTATACACAGTTTTGACTTTACATTGATCATTCCCATTCTTAAACATATAGTGTTAAAATTGTAGCCAAAATTAAAACTCTTCAATAATATTAAAGCATTTTTTTATATCACGCTCTCCTTTCGCTACCACATCACTTAGCAGCCAGATATTTTCCTCTGCTTTTTGAAACTTCCAATATTGTACAAAAGTCTTAACTTTGTTATTTCCAAAGAGAATTTCTCCATCTGTTTCATCTACAACATAATCCTTTGCATTATATTTAATGACGAACCAGACAACATCTTTATAACTATCATGATGATGAATAATTCCAACTGGGTCTGCTTCTATAAGTTCAAGTTCTTCTATTATCCTTCCGACATTCTCAAAAGAATATCTTTTACATTGTGATTGCAGCGCATCATAAAACTCAGTACCCATATATTTTTGGCACATTTCAAAGTTCATACGTTCCAGTGAGTCAATTACCTTAGAAAATGTTTCTTTTACAGTTCTTCTAAGAAAAGCATAAGCGATATTTTTAGGATCTTTTTTTATTGTATTTATAAATTCATTTGTTTTCTTCTTTTTCTTATTCATCTCGTTATTATATATAAGATTATTAATGCAATAATTATCCAACTTTAAAATATGAATGATAATTATTACAAAGCTTAAACCCACTAAAAAAGCAGATTTTATTGGGAATTCTCCTCCATTATGATACCACTTAATAATATCAGGCAATCCTAACTTATTTAAAAGTGCTATTAACGTAATCATCACAATAAGCATTTTAGTCTTAAAAAAGAATAGATCCGTCATAGCTTCTCTATCATATCTATTACGTTTATCAGTAGCTATATTTAAATAATACAAAGTCTCAGAGTCATTTAACATCAGAACTATCTTCTTAACATATTTACTGCGCTTATTTGGCTCTTTAAATATTTCCCACATATTATTCCCCCTGAATATATATAAGTTTATGACTTACAAAATGCTATTTTCATTAAGGAACTTCTTATTAAAATAAAATTCATTTTTTATTAGCTTCTAAAAATGCTGTTTCAGCTGTTTTTTATCCTCAAAATATAATGAATTCATATAGTTTTGTTATTGGGGACAACCCAATATAAATACTAGACAAAGCTCATCCATTTTTTCTTCCAAATTCACATTTGTGTAAGCACATTATCGTATTCTCAATTACACTATTTTCATATAATAATTATAATATTAATTCCAATATTATGTATATAGCTAAACAAATATAGGGTATATTCATTTAAAATCTATTATTTCTTATAGCCTCAATATACTACATTCCATAAAGTAATGTGGTTCTTGTTTAATATAAATTATTATATTGTTAAATTTCTTTATTTGTAACTTTTTAATTTTTTTCATTGTTAAAAATTTTTATTGGAAAAAGAAAATATCCTACATTATCAAGTTACATATAAAGATACTTGTAACTCGTAAACTTAAATGTTATAATTCATATATAAGTTACACATTTTATATTTTGTAACTCACAACTTTTAACTATGATAACATATTCAACTTGAAAGGTGGAATTTAACATGCGTATTTTTGTTACAGGTGCTACAGGATTTATAGGGTCTAAAATCGTTAAAGAATTACTTGATGCAGGACATAATGTAATAGGACTTGCTAGGTCAGATGCATCAGCTGCATCACTTACTGCTATTGGATCTACAGCTCATCGTGGCTCTTTGGAGGATCTTGACAGCCTTCGCAGTGGGGCTTCTTCAGCAGACGGAGTAATTCATGCAGCCTTTGATCATGATAATTTTATTACTAATTTTGCAGCTTGCTGCGAAACTGATCGTAATGCTATTGAAGCACTAGGCTCTGCACTTGCAGGAACTAATAAACCATTAGTAGTTACATTTGGAACTGCAGGCATCAAGCCTGGCGATGTCGTAACTGAAGATGATAGAGCTAGCAATAGTTTAACTGCAGGAACTAGAGCAGCTTCAGAAACATTGGCACTTTCACTAGCATCTAAAGGTATACGTGTTTCAGTAGTTCGTCCTGCACCAATAGTATATGGTGATGGTGAAAAATATGGCTTGGTTACTATACTTATTGAAATAGCTCGCAGTAAAGGCTTCTCTGCTTATGTAGGCGATGGCTTTAACCGCTGGCCAGCTGTTAACAGACTTGATGCTGCGAAACTTTATAGACTAGCACTAGAAAAAGCATCAACCGGATCAATATTTCATGCAGTAGCTAACGAAGGTGTACCTATTCGCGAAATTGCAGAAGCTATCGGCCGTCGTCTTAGTGTACCAACCAAATCAATATCTCTAGAAGAGGCAACTAACCATTTTGGAGCTCTAGGACAGCTTATTGCTGCAGATATTCCAGCATCCAATGCTTTAACTCAAGAAAGACTTGGATGGAAGCCAGAACATTTAGGACTAATTAAGGACATTGATAGAGCTTAGTTCTTTATATATTTTTTAAATATCCTCTCAATTGGAGATAAAATAAAGAGCCAAGTAAAAACAATAGTTAAAATTGTTTTTTGCTTGGCTCTTAAATAATTTATTTCATTTTAATCCAATTCTTATTCAAATACAGCCGCTACATCATTTAAGCATTTTGTAATTTCTATATGTTGTGGACAATGTCCTTCACATTGCTTACATCCTATGCAATCAGAAGCCTTTCCATGCTCTTGAGTTAAATTATTATAGTAGACCTGTGAAATCCCAGGGCCAAATTGTTTATAGTTATTATATAGAGAGAAATATTTTGGTATTTGAATATTCTTTGGACATCCATCTACACAATACTGACATGCAGTACATGGAACTGCAATGCTACTATTAATAATATCTGTAGCTTTTTTAATAATTTCTTTTTCTTCATCATTTAAAGGCACAAAATCCTGCATATAACTTGTATTATCAAGAAGTTGTTCCATATTTGACATTCCACTTAATACCATCATTATTCCTTCATGACTTGCTACAAATCTTATTGCCCATGATGGCACAGACATATCTTTATGGTATTCTTTAAACAATTTCTCTGCTTCTTCTGGTACATTTGCAAGAGTCCCGCCTTTAATTGGTTCCATAACAACAACTTGCTTATTATGTTTTCTTGCAACTTCATAGCATTTTCTAGATTGAATACTTTCATTGTCCCAATCAATATAATTAATTTGTAATTGAACAAAATCTACTTCTGGATGAGCAGTTAAGATTTCATCTAATAAATCTGCATTATCATGAAAAGAAAAGCCCATATTTTTTACTCTTCCTTCTTCTTTCTTTTTTTGAACAAATGCAAAGCTATCGAACTTTTGAGCATTTTTATAATTTGATACACCTAAGTTGTGAAGGAGATAATAATCAAAATAATCCACACCGCATTTTTCTAATTGCTCGTCAAAAATTCTTTCTTGATCTCCCTCTTTTTTCAAAAACATAGTTGGTAGTTTTGATGCTACTGTAAAACTATCTCTCTTATGACGTTTTACTAAAGATTCTCTCAAAGCAATTTCACTCTTAAATGCATGATACATATACGCTGTATCAAAATAAGTAAAGCCCCTTTCCAAAAAAGTATCTACCATTTTATTTAACATTTCAAAATCGATACTTTCTTGATTTTCTTGATCTTTTAGCGGAAGACGCATAAATCCAAATCCTAATTTTTTCTTTTCCATCTCTTCGTTTCTCCTTAACTCTTTTAAAATAGTAAATTAAATTGTAATTTTCATGCCCTCATTCATAAATTGAATTAAATATTTAAGTAATTCTTATTACAAACTAAATTCTACTACTTTGAGTGGACTCTAAGTCAAGTATTTTTTCACTCTCCCCCTAAAATGAAAAAGTAACTTCTTGATTGCAATACTAAGTTCATTTTACGCGAAGTTGGCGTTGAATTTTACGGACTTTCAAGAATCAAAGCCTACTTATTTACTTAACGTTTTATTTAGAATTATATTCCTTCACGCTTATTAAGTATTATTCCCCCCAACTATTTTTGCATATCTTATATATTTCATATATTTCTTCATCAGTATACTTTTCAAAAACATGTTGATTCCAATCCCATCTACTATTTTGCACTCTATAATTTCCACAACAACTTATTTTAGGATGCTCCATTACATTTAAATTTGGGTCCGTTCCTTTAACTAAAGAAATTAAATCTTTTTTATCTAAATCAAGCTTCAAATCCATATCTCCTTTGATTTCATTACTTAATTATATTCCTAATAAATTATTATATTCACTTATCTTTTAGTATCATTTTTTATACTATGTTACAGAAAAGTGCGCTCTTATATAAACTGGTTGATTATGTTATAAATATATTATAGAAATATCAATTTAACTTTCTCCGCAAGGAATAAAATAAAATAAAATAAAATATATGAATTAAGGGGGACCTTTAAAATGACAAGACAATCTTTATTAATAAAACGTTATGATAAGTTAAGCACAAAGGTAATTGAGGCTTTGAAAAAGCGTCATTTTGATGCTTTTTATTGCAAGACTAAGGACGAAGCAGTTCAGCAAATTTTGGATTTGATTCCAGAAAACCATGTTGTGTCTTGGGGTGGCTCTGAAACCTTAACTGAAATTGGCATAAAAGAACTTGTAAAAGAAAAATGCTATCAAGTTATAGATAGAGATACTGGAAAGAGTCCTGAAGAACGAACAGAACTTATGAGAAAAGCACTTTTATGTGATACATTTTTAATGAGCAGCAATGCTATAAGCGAAGACGGTCAGCTATTTAATATCGATGGAAATGGGAATCGTGTAGCAGCCATGATTTTTGGACCTAAAAGCGTCATAGTTGTAGCTGGAATGAATAAAGTTGTGAAAACTCTTGATGATGCAATTCAAAGAGCTAGAACAATTGCTGCACCATCAAATATGCAGCATTTTCAAGATATGAAGACTCCATGCTATATAAATGGCAGCTGTGGAGACTGTCTAAGCCCAGATTGTATTTGTTCGCAAATGGTAACAACAAGAACTAGCAGGCCCGCAAAAAAGATAAAGGTTATACTAATTGGAGAAGACCTTGGCTTTTAAGCAGAGAACCCGAATCTGTGATTCGGTGTGAATCGCTTACTCAGCGAACGTATATAAGTCGAGTTTCCTTTTAAAATTTCTCTAGAGATCAATAAATATGTTTGCTTGGAATGGCTATAAAAATATCGCTGAAGATAGTGAACTCACGGTTGTGGTCACTTAAACATGCTCCCGCCTTGGGTGTGACAAGTCAAAGTGTAACAACCATAAGCTAAATATCTTTAGCAGCTCATTTTTAAATTCCATTCTCCATATTATGACCCTTGTGGCTACAAAAATATTTATTCGTTACGATATAGATAATTGTTTTGTTAAAGAAATTATTAACTATGTTACAATTTTTTATGCATACGGAAATCGATAATGTTTTCCAATTATTCTGTGGTCGTACTTCGAACTATATGTATATTTTAGTCTGTATTTTAAATTAGTGTTGAAAGTTTACAGTTAGCTTATCTATATAAAGGCATAAAAAATAACAAGTTCCCTACAATTGTAGAAAACTTGTTATCTTTATATAGTTTATTTAAATAGGTTTAATTCACAATCCGAAAATAGTAAATCAGTATGCAGGTGATTTATTATTTTCTCATGTGCCTAATGTGAGGGCATTTTAATTAGTCTTTTTCATATAGTTTATTTAAATAGGTTTAATTCACAATCTGAAAATAATAAATCAGTATGCAGGTTGATTTATTATTTTCTCATGTGCCTAATGTGAGGGCATTTTAACTAGTTTTTTATGATATTATCTAAGCATCCATCCTGAAAGTACCATCATTTGAACTTCTGATGTTCCTTCATAGATTTCTGTTATCTTAGCATCACGCATCATTCTTTCAATTGGATAATCACTTGTGTATCCATAACCACCAAATAATTGTAAACAACGATTTGTTACATCTGTAGCATTTCTAGCAGCAAATAATTTTGCCATAGCAGCTAAATGTGTGAATTTTTGATGATCATCTTTTGCACATGCAGCTTGATATACTAAAAGTTTTGCAGCTTCTGTATTTGCACGCATTTGAGCAAGTTCAAATTGTGTATTTTGAAATTGAGCAATAGATTTTCCAAATTGAACACGTTCTTTAACATATTTTACAGTTTCTTCTATTGCACCTTCTGCAATACCAAGAGCTTGTGCAGCGATACCAATACGGCCTCCATCAAGAGTTGCCATTGCAATACCAAATCCTTTTCCTTCTTCTCCTAAAAGATTTTCCTTTGGAACTATACAGTTATCAAAGAATAATTCACATGTAGAAGATGCACGAATTCCCATCTTTAATTCATGGCTTCCAACTGAAAATCCTGGGAAGTCTTTTTCAACGATAAATGCCGAAATACCTTTTGTTCCTTTACTCTTATCTGTCATAGCAAATACAATATATGTGTCTGCATATCCTGCATTAGTAATGAAGATTTTGCTTCCATTTAATATATAATTGTCTCCATCTAATACTGCTGTTGTCTTTTGCATTGAAGCATCAGTTCCAGCTACGGGTTCAGTTAATCCAAAGGCACCTAATTTTTCACCTGAAGCAAGTGGTTTTAAATATTTTTCTTTTTGAGCATCTGTACCAAATGTGTAAATTGGTGTTGCACAAAGGCTTGTATGTGCTGAAACTATAACACCTGTTGTTCCACAACATTTAGATAATTCTTCTACACATTGTATATAACTTAATGTGTCCATTCCAGCTCCGCCGTATTCTTCAGGAAATGGAATTCCAAGCAAGCCCATTTCAGCCATTTTTGCTACATTTTCTTCTGGAAATCGCATACTTTCATCGATTTCTTTTGCAATTGGTTTTACCTCATTTTCTGCAAATTCACGATACATTTCTAGTAATTGTTGGTGATTTTCATCTTGTTTAAAATCCATTTTAATTTCCTACCTTTCTTTTTTTCATCTTTTCCTTTTTTATTTCATGGGATGTTAATATATATATAAATTTTTTAATTATGAGCTTAATTTTCTATCGGACAACATACCTTACCTGGATTCATAATAGAATTTGGATCGAATACTTCCTTAATACCTTTCATTAATTCCATATTTATTTCTCCAACGCTATCAGCTAAATAAGCCATCTTTCCACTACCAATTCCATGTTCGCCTGAAACAAGTCCACCGCATTTGATTGCTTCTTCGTAAATAATCTTAAAGAATTTGTCAACTCTTGTCTTGAATTCTTCTTCTTCTAAATCGTTACTACATTGGTATATGTGAAGATTTCCATCTCCTGCATGTCCAAAACTCTTAATAGTTAATCCACACTCTTCACCAGTTTTATTTACAAAAGCAAGATAAGGAGCGATTTTATTTACTGGAACTACAACATCACATTCATCTAATAATTTTGTTTCTGCCATAATAGCTTCTAAGAAACTTGAACGCGCTGCCCATGCATCCTTTATTTTTGCAGGTGTATCAGCTACAAGAACATCAATTGCTCCTGCTTCTAATACTATTTCACTTGCTTGCTCAATAAGATTATTTAATTCATCTTCATTACCTGCATCTATAGTAACGAGTAAATAAGCATTTGCAGTAACTCCATCAATTACTTGTGGGAATACACTCTTTCCAATATATCTTTCACTAGATAAAACAATTTCTCTTTCCATGAATTCTATCGCTTGTGGATTCATGTGTTCCATTCTAAATTTTGGAACAGTAGAAATACAATCATCTAAATTTTCAAAAGGAATAATTAAACTTGCTACTACCTTTGGCGCTGGCATTACTTTCAATGTTAGTTCTGTAATAATTCCAAGTGTACCTTCTGAACCAATCATTAGATTTAAAAGGCTATAACCTGAGCTTGTTTTTGATACTGTAGCACCAAATTTAGTAATTTCTCCTGTTGGAAGAACAACTGTCATTGCACGTACATAATCACGTGTCGCACCGTATTTAACGGCTCTCATTCCACCAGCATTTGTTGCAACATTTCCACCGAGGCATGCAAATTTTTCACCTGGATCTGGAGCATATAATAATCCTTGTTTTAAACAATCCTCTGCAAGGTCATTTAATAGAACTCCAGCTTCTACATTAACAACAAAGTTTTCTAAATCATAAGAAATTATTTTGTTCATTTTTGTAATATCGATTAAAACTCCTCCAAGTAGTGGAACTGCTCCACCTGTAAGTCCTGTTCCTGCTCCTCTTGGAGTTACTGGTATTTTATTTTCATTACATATTTTTACCACTGCAGCAACTTCTTCTGTAGAATGTGCCATAAACACAACTTGTGGAGCTACTTTTCCGTAGATAGGCATTTCATCGTGACTATAGTCATCGTTTATATCAGCTCCTGTTAAAATATGCCCTGGTGCTGCCTCCTGTAATTTTGAGATTATCTCCTCTGTCAATTGATTATACTCAGCCATAATATTCATTCCTTTCTAAGATATTAGATGTAAAATTCACTTTATCTTTCTTTAGCAAATTACTACGCCGAACTAATTCAGTTTACATTTTATACCCTAAGGGTATAAAATGTAGGCTTTTGAATAAAGTTCTTTAATTTTCTAAAAACTACTGAATTTTCCTGGTAAACTTTAAACGGTCACCTGTAATATATATCAACTGCCTTAAAGTGTTCCAACAAAACATACTATTCCAGCTATAACTACATAACACACAAAGTATTTAAATACGCTTTTTAAAATTTTACTTTCCGAACCTGATTGATTAATTGCACTTGCACCAATTGCAATACTTTGAGGGCAAATCATCTTTCCTATACCTGCTCCAAGAGTATTTGCTGCTGCCATCCATGCACCAGAAAGTCCAAGATTTTGTGCGGTTTGTACTTGTAATCCTCCAAATAAAACACTGGTTGATGTACCTGATCCAGTTACAAATCCTCCAATTGCTCCAATTAATGGAGAAATTAATGGGTATGCTCCTCCAGTTACTACAACTAAAAGACTTGCAATATCTGAAATCATTCCACTATACCCCATTACCTTTGCTGTTGACATAACTGCACAAATTGTAACGATTGTTTTCCAGTTTGCTTTTAATGTGCTACGCAGTACATCAAGTATTGTTGATATTTTTGCGCCTTGAACGAGACCGCCAATGACTGCTGCAACAAGAATGATAACACCTGGTGTATTAATCCAGCTGAAAGTTAGAGTATTTCCACCTTTACCAGCATATACGCTTGTACTAGTTTTAAATACTGCAATTGCATCATGAACTGGTGCACATAATGTTGATGTAGCCATTAACATTACGAATATTAAGATAAATGGACACCATGCTTGTACTGCTTTACCAAATGATAAAGCTGTTTCTTCTTTTTTCTTGTTAATTTGAATGCAATACTCGTCTTGAGGCTTTTTATTAAAGATTTTTGCTGCTACAACCGTACATACCATACAACAGATAGATCCTACTATATCTGGAAGTTCTGCTCCAACTGCTGTTGCTGTAATATAAGCAGGTACTGTAAATGATAATGCAGCGACTAATGTAACAAGAAATGCCCCCTTCAATGCCTTTATTCCTCCACCTACGATGCATACCATAATAAATGGACTTATAAAACAAAGAATTCCTTCAATTATTACTGTATTTACTGCCAATGTGTTTGATCCAACTCCGGTTACTGCTGAAAGTGTCACGAGTGGTATTCCTACTGAACCAAATGCTGTTGGTGTACTGTTAGCAACCAAACATGCTAGAACTGCTGAAAATGGATTTAATCCAACACCAGCAAGCATAGATGCTGGAATAGCAACTGCTGTTCCAAACCCAGCCATTCCTTCCATGAAATTACCGAATCCCCATCCAATAATTAATGTTAAAACCCTTTTATCC
Organism: Clostridium sp. YIM B02569; assembly: GCF_022320765.1. Classification (NCBI taxonomy): domain Bacteria; kingdom Bacillati; phylum Bacillota; class Clostridia; order Eubacteriales; family Clostridiaceae; genus Clostridium; species Clostridium sp. YIM B02569. Next base: position 177,067 of record NZ_JAKJJX010000007.1, read on the forward strand.
ATAGAAACTCCGGCCAACATTTCCTTTATGAAATCCATTGCACCTGTACGTAAAATTAAATTATACGTAAACAAAGCTGCAACGATAACTAAACAGATTGGCCACAATGCGTTGAGTACTCCTTCAAATACTCCTGTCACAGTATAAACCACATTTAATTTCCAGAAAAAAATAGCTAAAAACATTGTAAGAACAAGTGCAATAGAGCAAGCTTTATAACCTGGCATTTTTAATCCACTGAGTGCAACTATAAGCCAAATGATAGGTAATATCGCCATTAAGAATTTAAAAAACAACATTCTTTTATCCTCCTCATACAATTTTTAAATGGTATAACCTTTTAAAAATTGTTATTACTATTTTGGTCTTAATTACATAGCTTCCCACTTGTTGATTCAATACTATTTTTACATATATTCGGATTTAGTTGTTTTTTATATGCTGCGTCTCTTATTCAATTATGTTTTTTAATAATTCTCCAAGTATACAAGTGTGAAATTTATACATAATTTCATTTTCTTGTGAATTGAGATTTATTTTTTTGGTTATCCCACCAACTTTTTGGTGGGATAACCATTTATCTTATCTGGAAAAAGTATTTATTCTGCTTTTGCTTTTTTCATTTCTTCAATCATAATTGGAAGGATTTCATTTACATTTCCAACAATTGCTACGTTAGCAACTTCAAAGATTGGAGCTTCTTCATCTTTATTAATTGCCACAATATAATTGGAACCTGTCATTCCTGATGTATGCTGTGTTGCTCCAGAAATACCGCATGCAATATAAAGTTTTGGTGCTACGATTTTTCCTGATTGTCCAACTTGGTGTGCACGAGAAATCCAACCGTCTTCAATTGCTGGTCTTGTTGCGCCTACTACGCCTCCAAGTACACGTGCTAATTCTTCAACTAGTTTGAAGTTTTCTGCACTTCCCATTCCACGTCCACCAGAAACAATAACTTCAGCTTCTTCCAAATTAACAGATTCAGAAATTTCTTTTACTGTATTAATAATTTTTGCCTTAATAGCATCAGCTGGAATTTCTATTTTCCTTTCTGTAACGTCTGCATTTGAAGTGGCTTCTGGCTTAGGGAAACTTCCATTTCTAACTGTTACTACAGCTGTTCCCTCTACTTCAATATGTTCTAAGATTGTACCGCCATAAGCTGGTCTAGTATATATAACTTTATCATCAGCTTTACTCATTCCTATTACGTCACTTACACATCCCAAATTCATACGACCTGCAATACGTGGTGCAACATCTTTAGCAAGTGTTGTATTAGCTAATAAAACAATATCTGGATTTTCTTCCTTAACAGTTTCTGATAATAATTCTGTCAAAGTATCACAATCTGTAGCTGTATCAGTAAAAATAACTGGAATTCCAAATGCTGCTATTGTATCTGCAATAGCTTTATTTCCTACTACAAGAGCTGTTCCTTCTGCATCTAATGCTTTTGCTGCGTTAATAAGTTCAATACTTCCACCTAATGCCTTTTCTCCATCTGTTTCAATGAATAATAATGCTTTCATACTTTCGTTTCCTCCTTAATTAGATTGCCTTATCTTTTTTCATTTGCTCCATAACAGCACTTACTGCTAAAGTAGCATCCTTCTCTTGAATCTTGATACCAGCCTCTTTCTTAGGAGGTGCAACATATTCTATGCAACGTACTTTTGCTTGTTTTACCTCTCCAATTTCTGCTGCTGAATAAGTTGGGATTACTGCCTTACGGCTTGCCATCTTACTTTTTATAGTAGGATAACGTGGATCATAATCTGGCTTGCTTACTGTTACTACAGCTGGACATTCTAGTGAAACTAAATTATATCCTTCTTCAGTTTCTTGATGAATTTCCATAGAATTATCTTTTAAATCGATTTCAATAGCGCTGCTGACATAGCCTGTCTTTAATTTTTCTGCGAGCATAGCTCCAACTTGACCAGTAATTTCATCTGTAGATTCTTTTCCACAAAGAATCAAATCAAATTTTTCACCTTTATCTGCTTCAATCTTATGAATAGCATCTGCCAAAACATCAGCTGTTCCCATAGCATCTAAATCTGCATATAAGTCATCTTTTACAAAAAATGCTTCTTTAGCTCCTACAGCAAGGCAATTTTTTAATGTGTTTAAAGAATCATCTGCTCCAACTGTTAATACACTAACTTTTCCTCCATGAGCCTCAGTAAAACGAACCGCTAGCTCTAATGCATATGTATCAAATGCATTTGCAACCAAACTGACTCCATTTAATTTAGGTTTTTTCTTTTCATTATCCAAATGGATTTCAATTGAATCATCTGGAACCTGCTTTACACATAACAGAATCTGCATACTTTCCCTCTCCTTTATCCTTTTAAATTGCTAAATTGTTTTTTGATAAAACCATTCTGTATCTTGGTGGTAAAAATCACCATCAAATAAATACTATCGCTAATTTATTTTCTGTATACGATATCGTAAATTGGTCTTACCAATTCACAAGTAAATTCTAACACACAGTACCATATATTTCAATCCCTAATATAAAAATTTTTTTATTAATATATTTTAGGTTATATTAACCTCGGATTATGAGAAAATTACCATGATTGATTAGCTATATTTCTTTCCAGAACTAAGATTACTGGGTATTTATCTCATTACTAAATGATAATTTGCATAAATAAATTTTAGAAGATCAAATTGATTTAAAAGATTTTACTAAACGAAAAGCAGGCAGAATATTTCTTAAGATCTCGCCGTTCCATAAGAAATTACAAAACTGAACCTGTATCAAAGGAAAAATTAGCAAAATTAATTGATATTGCAAGATTAGCTCCTACTGCAAGTAATAGTCAAGGCATATCCTTTATTGTAGTTCAAAATAAGCAATTACTTGAACAAGCTTTAGAAATAACTGTCCAAATTATAGAAAATTCATCTTTAAGATATTTAGTAGAAGAAGCTATAAAAAGTTATAGAGAAGATGGTTATGATTCAGTCTTCCGTGGTGCTCCAAATTTAATAATTGCAACATCAGATAAGAATTTTTCAAACGGTCGTAATAATGCTATTTCCTGTTTAACTTATCTTGAATTATTCGCCCCTTCCCTAGGACTTGGATCATGCTGGGCTGGAATTTTTGAGCATTGCATAGCCATTGAAGACTCACCACTGCTTAAATTATTCAATATTCCTAAAGATAAAAAAGTCGTAGGTGCCGTTATGGTTGGATATCCAAAGTATAGTTATAATAGATTAGTTGATAGAAACCCATTAGATGCTACTTTTATAGAATAATTAATAATTACACTGAAAAAAGCTATCCTGTAAAAGATAGCTTTTTTCTTTCTATTAAAATTTCAGAACTATATATAAATGCGTACTAAGCATTTTCTCCATTTTTCTTTTTTGCTTTAAGTATGTTGTAAATAATACCAAGGACTATAAACCATACAGGTGTTACAAATAAAGCAACACGAGTTTCATTATTAAGTGCCAATACAACTAAAATAAAAGCAAAAAATGCTAGAATTATATAGTTTATTATTGGATAAAGTGGCATTTTGAATTTGCTCTTTGCAGCAAGTTCAGGATTAGTTTTGCGATACCTCATGTGGCAAATAACTATGACTGCCCAAATATAGATAAAACAAAATGTTGATATACTTGTTATAAGCACAAATACTCCTTCAGGCATAACAAAATTTAGAATAACTGAAATCAAAATAACAATTGCTGAAAACATTGTAGCATTTGAAGGTACTTGACTAGAAGTCAGCTTTTTCATTGATTCAGGTGCATTTTCTTCTTTAGCGAGTGAATAAACCATACGGCTTGTACTGAAGATAGCACTATTACAAGCAGATGCTGCTGATGTTAATACAACAAAGTTTACAATACTTGCTGCTGCTGCAATTCCTACTGCTGCAAACACCTGAACAAATGGACTTTTATCCGGATTAATTGAATTCCAAGGATATATGCTCATGATAACAATAAGTGCCCCTATGTAGAATATAATGATTCTAATTGGAATATTGTTAATAGCTTTTGGAATAACATGCTCTGGTCTTTCAGTTTCTCCAGCTGTAAGGCCAACTAATTCAATTCCAGCAAAAGCAAACACTACCATTTGGAATGAAAGAATAAAACCATTTATTCCATTTGGAAATAACCCGCCGTGGCTCCAAAGATTTGCAAAGCTAGATGCACCAGCATCTGTTGAAAATCCTGTAATAATCATAAATATACCAATTACAATTAGTGCTAAGATTGCAACAACTTTAATTAAAGCAAACCAAAATTCCATTTCACCAAATAATTTTACTGCTGTAAGATTCATAATTAGTAAAATTACAAGAACAATAAGACTTGGAAGCCATTGAGGTATATTAGGAAGCCAGTATTGTATGTATAACCCGGCAGCAGTCAAATCAGCCATTCCAACTGAAATCCAACAAAACCAATATGTCCATCCAGTAATAAATGCCGCTCCGTTCCCTAAATAATCATATACAAAGTCTACAAATGAATGGTAATTTAAATTAGATAGTAATAATTCCCCGAGAGCACGCATAACAAAGAAGCATATTATTCCTGTTATTATGTAAGCAAATAAGATAGATGGACCAGCTAAGTGAATTGATCTTCCTGAACCAAGGAATAATCCCGTACCAATTGCACCTCCTATAGCAAGTAACTGAACATGTCGATTTTTTAGCCCTCTCGATAAATTTTGATTTTCTGATGTTGATTTATCCATTTTATTCCTCCATATTTATCAAAGCATATAGATAAATGCTTTATTATAAGTATTTTATAATCATGCGAATTTTTGTAGCTATTATTTCCCCAATATATTCCTCTAAAAATTTAATTTTCACTGTTAAATACTAATACATTTTTGACAAAGTTGCAATGATTTCTTGCTTTTTATAGCAAATTTATATAAATATAAATATTATTTTGTCATAATACTTTCATTATAGCCTTTATCACTGAAAAAAATATATATTTTACACAAAATTAATTTTATCAAAATCCATCATAAACTTATGTTAGAAATCAATTAGAAATCATATTATTTTTATCAAGCCCATTTTCTACAAGAATCGCATATAAAGTACCATCTGCCTTCATCTCTTTTATTTTTTCATTTAATGCATTTAATAAAGTTTTATCATTTTTTCTAACTGCTATCGCTATATTCCCACTTAATTCAGGTGTATAATCATTTAATATTCTTAAAGGTATATTTTTATTTTTTAGCAGAGAATATTTCACTATAACAGAGTCTACTAACCCTGCATCTATCTTTCTTTTATATATAGCATCCAATAATTCAGTTGAATTTTCAAAGATTGCTATATCCCTTATTATTTTATCATTTTTCCATCTTTCACCCATGCTCTCATATACTGTACCCTTTTCTACTCCTACTACTGCGTTTTTTAGATCGCTTTTAAAATTTATATTTGAAAATGTTGGAACTACAACAGCTTCTGTGGCTTTATATATTGGCTGTGTAAAGGCTACCATCTTTTCACGTTCAGGAGTTATAAATATTCCACCTGATGCGATATCTATACTGTCATCAGTATTTAATTTATCTAATAAATTTACAAATGGTGAGTTCCTAGTTTCAATTTTACTAATTCCAAGTCTGCTTCCAATTTCGGTTATTATATCAGCCTCAGTTCCCTCTAACTTTTTTGTACTTGGATCTATATAAAAATATGAAACATCATTTTGCGGTGAAGCAACAGTTATCTCTCCTTTTTCTTTTATCAACTGTAATCTATCCTTTTGTTCTGATACATTGGTTACTATAACCCTACTATCATATTTTCCAGCGCTGCTTTCAAAAATCATTCCAAAAAAATTTATAATAGTAATCAAAATTAAAACTTTTTCCGATAATTTCTTCATGTTGCCCTCCTTTAGATGTCATTTAAATTTATAAAATGCTATTGAGTCATATCCTACAAGATGTATCAACTAAAATGAAACCTCTATGTTTAATGTACTATTGCTATTTTGTTATAAAATAGCAAATTTTAAACATAAAATTCAGTTTTTAAACAAAAATAAGAGTTTACTTAACATAAACTCTTATTACTTATCTTTCTCATTAAATAATTGAAACTTCTGCTTCATCCTTAAGGAATAATGGTATTATTTCTAATGGCGCACTATAGTCTATTACTTGTCCGCCATTAAATATCTTCCCTGAATTTACATCTTTCCAATTTGCACCTTTTGGCAGATATACTTTTCTTGACCTATGTCCTTTATGAAGTACTGGTGCAACAAGAACATCTGTCCCAAACATATACTCATCTGTAATATCCCAACAAATCTCATCTTCTGAGAAATCATAAAATAACGGTCTTATAACTGGAGTTCCTTTTTCATGTGCTTCCTTCATAATTTTAGTAATATAAGGTTTCATCCTTTCCCGGATAGACATATATTTCTTAAATATTTCATATGCTTCATCACCATAGCTCCATACTTCATTAGCTGCACCGCTTTCACATAGTCCTCCACCGCTAGTTCCAAGTGGCTTTGAATGTGGTTCACGATCACCATGTAACCTAAATACAGGACAGAATGTTCCATATTCAAACCATCGAATTATGCATTCTCTAAAGTCCGAATCATCTGGATTCCCACCATGGAATCCTCCTATATCAGTTGTCCACCATGGTATACCTGCAATTCCCATGTTAAGACCAGCTGAAAATTGATTTCTTAAAGATTCAAAACTAGAATCAATATCCCCTGACCATACAAGTGCTCCATAACGTTGACTTCCTGCCCATGCACACCTAAGAAGATTAATTATATTTTCCTGCCCTTCTCTCTTCATGCCATCAAAAAACGTTTTTGCATACATAGCTGGATATATATTACCTATTTGTACATTTGGACCTAAGTGATACCTATAATTCTCGAAGTCGTAAACCGAGTATTCTGGTTCAGCTTCATCAAGCCAAAATATTTTTATGCCCTTATCATAGTAGTTTTTCTTAGCAGTTTTCCATACAAACTCACGGGCCTCTGGATTTGTTGGGTCATAGAAAACAGTATCTCCCAAAAAGTCCATAGTTGTTCTAATTCCCCTATCAACTCTTACTAAATAACCTTTTTTAAGCATCTTATCATAATTTTCGCTTGTCTTATCTACTGTTGGCCAAATAGAAACCATTAACTCAATGCCCATTTCCTTAAGTTCTTTAATCATAGCATCAGGATCAGGCCAATAATCTAAATCGAACTTCCATTCTCCTTGTTTTGGCCAATGAAAAAAGTCAACCACTATAACAGAAATTGGCAGGTGCCTTTTCTTATATTCACGTGCAATGCTTAATAACTCTTCTTGGGTTTGGTATCTTAATTTACATTGCCAAAAACCCATAGCATAATCTGGCATCATTGGCACTGTTCCAGTTGCCTTTGCATAAGCTTCTTCTATTTCGGCTGGAGTATCACCTGCTGTTATAAAATAATCTAATTGCTTAGTAGAATTCGCTACCCACTCTGTAATATTTTTTCCAAAAGTAACTTTTCCAATGGCTGGGTTATTCCAGAGCATTCCATATCCTAAACTGGATAATACAAATGGAACACTAGCCTGAGAATTTCTATGTGCAAGTTCAAGTACGCAGTTTTTTAAATCCAAATTTGGCTGCTGATATTGCCCCATTCCAAATAACTTTTCCTTTGGATTTGATTCAAATCTCATAGTTAAAGTATAATCTCCACCAAGAATAGGCTTAAATTCACGTGCTTCTATCTCTAAGGCACTGCAAAATCTATTTACATTTTTCCTATTTCTTACATACTCCTCTAAAAGAACATCGTCTTTAGCGTTATAAAATGTAATTTTTCCTTCCTTATCAATCCTTGCACGAATTTTTCCATTCTCTATATATGCTTCATTATTTTCAATATTAATCTTAATTTCACAATTTTCTTGTGGCAATAAGGCCCAATCATTATATATAAATTCTGCTTGCTTAGTGCTACGTATACGTAAACTATTTTTTCCCCAAGGCTCAATTCGTAACGTTTCGCAGTCATATTTGCGAATTAATACACTTCCGTAAGCTTCAAAAACACTATCATCTAAATTAATTTCCTTATTAGATTCCATAATATGAACTCTCCAATCTTTAAATAATTAAATTCATGCTTAGCCTTTAACAGCACCATTTGTCAATCCTCCAATTATATATTTTTGAAGGAATATAAATATTAAAACAACAGGCAAAACCAAAAGCACTCCATAAGCCATTATGGAATTCCACTGTATTCCATACTTGCCCATGAAATTATATATACTAGCTGTCATAGTTCTCTTTTCAGGGCTGGTTAAAAATGTTAGTGAATAAGCTAAATCTCCCCAAGCATATAAGAAGGAAAAGGCTCCTGTCATTATAAGTCCTGGATAAGATATTGGAAGCATTATTTTTGTAAATGCTGTAAATGTATTGCATCCATCAATCTTTGCTGAATCTTCAAGTTCTTTTGGTAAAGCAAGAAAATAAGTTCTAAGAATAAGAACTACAAATGGAACAGATATTGTTGCATCTGATAATATTGGAGCCCAAAGAGTATCTAGTAGATGTAAATTTTTATAAACTAAAAACATTGGTGTAAGTAATAATGCTACTGGAAGCATCTGAGTTACTAAGAAGATCAATATAAATACCTTTTTCCCTCTCATCCTAAATCTTGCCAAGCCATATGCAGCTGGAATAGCTAATACACATGCTAAGATCATTGAAGCGAATGCAACCTTACAGCTATTAGCTAGTGTTACTAGTATGCTGCTCTTTCCTTTAAATTGGTCTGTATAACTACTTAATGTAAAATCTTTAGGTATAAAAGTTGGAGGTGATGCAAAGATTTCAGCATTAGTTTTAAATGAACTTACTATAATCCAATATATTGGAAAAAGCATAATACAAGCTATACAAATTGATACAAAGCATAATATTATATTTTTTTGTTTATCCTTAAGAACAACCTTCTTCATTATCCAATCACCTCATCTTCCTTTATTAATTTGAGGTATCCTAAACTTACGCAGAATAAAATAGCAAACAATACATTGGCGACAGTAGCACCTTTACTAAATGAAAATTGCGTAAATGAAAGTTTATATGCAAAAGTTGACATTAGTTCAGTACTATTAACTGGACCTCCATTTGTCATAACAAATACTAAATCAAAAACTTTAAATGTATAAATAAATCCAAGAACTAATACAGATAAAATCGCTGGTCTTAATGATGGCAGAGTTATTTTAAAGAATCTCTGAATTACATTAGCCCCATCAACTTTAGCTGCCTCATATAAATCATACGGAATATTACTTAACCCAGTTGTTAATAACAACATATTAAATGGAATTCCAACCCATGAGTTTGTTAATATAACTGAAAACATTGAGGTTTTACTGTCTATAATCCAGCCTATTGGCTGTGATATCAGATGAAATTTCATAAGTAATTCGTTTATTATACCTCCGCTTGTACTATACATAAATTTGAACAATAGTGCGGTTACTGTCATCGGTACAAGATAACTAACTACCATAAGTCCTCTAAGAGGTTCTGAAAGCTTAAATTTTAAATTGAAAAGCAAAGCTAGTCCGAGTCCTATAATAAATTGAATTGATATACTTCCAATAGTGAAAACTAAAGTATTCCAAATACTTATTGGCATTGCTGGATCTTTAAACACTTCAATATAGTTTTCTATACCGACAAATGGTTTAACAGGCTGACTAAAAGTCGTTACATTTACATCACGAAGACTTAAAATAAAATTATATATAATCGGATATCCCACAAAAACCAGCATAAATATTAGTGCTGGGAGCACAAATATGTACCCTTTTCTTTCTTCCTTAATAAATTCACCGCTATATTTATTTTTCAAAATTATTTTCACCTACCTTGCTTTAATTTAAAGGCGCCTTTCACTAAGTTTTAAGACACCTTTAGATTTTTTATATAGTTAAACAATTTAAGAATTTCACAAAATTCATAGCACTTTAAGTTCATATCTTCACTAGAAATCATAAATATATTTGTGGAGAAAACATTTGAAAATGAGCCGCTAAAGGTTCTTAGCTGTAGGTTGTTCCATTTTAGCTTGTCAAACTGAAAGTTGGAGCATGCTAAAGTGGATACAACCTGCCGCTTAGAACCTTCAGCGATATTTTCATAGCTTTTCGGAATCAAAATATTTATGATTTCGGTAAGTTAACTTTAAAGTTGGGTATCTATAAATTTATTTTAATACTGCATCAACCTTAACCTGTGCATCTTTTGCTGCTTGTTCTGGTGTCTTTGCATTTGTAAAACTTTCCTGCATTGCAGTAGACATTGCATCTGATATTTCAGGCCATTTTGGATGTGGGCCTCTTGGCATAGCGTATTGCAATTCATCTAGGAATACGCTCATAACTTGGTCTTTAGTAATTTTATCATCACTTTCTGCAACATCTTTTCTAGATGGAATGTAACCAAAATCAGCACAATATTCAGTCATATTATCTTTTTGCTGAGTGTATTTAATAAAATCCCAAGCTTCAGCTTCATGATGACCTTTAATTATCCCCCAGTTTTCTCCACCTAAATCCGATGCAAATACTTTATCTTTAGGAATTTTTACAACTCCCCAATTTAGGTTTGGTGCATCCTTCTTAACTGTATCTATAATCCATGGGCCATCTGTAATCATGGCTGCTTTATTAGTTACAAATTGTTTTTCTAAATCATTTTGTGTCCAGTTTATAACTTCCTTACTCATTGATCCATTTTTTATAAGATCAGTGAGATATTGAAGCGAACTTATTCCAGCCTCACTTCCAATTTCATTAAATTTAGCTCCTGTTGAAATAAGCCATGGAAGATATTGAAATGTTCCTTCCTCATTCTTTGGTGCAGCTATAGCTAAACCATAAGTATCTCCTTTTGTCAATTTCTTAGCTGCGGTCTTTAATTCATCAAAAGTTGTAGGGGGCTCAACTCCTGCTGCACTTAACATGTCCTTATTATAAAACAAAGCTAAATCATTGCTTCCAAGTGGGATTCCATAGTATTTTCCATCTAACTGACATGATGAAATCGGTCCTGGATAAAATTGATCTTTACCATCATAGGAATTCATCTTATCTGTAATATCTGCAAATAATCCCATCGCCGAAAATGAAGCCATATCTGGATTATCAACTAAACCTATGTCAGGTAGTTTGTCAGCAACAAGTCCTATTGTAAACTGCTTAGTAAGTTCAGCTCTTGGTACAAATTCCACTTGAACTTCTACCTTATCTTGAGATTTATTATATTTATCAGCAAGATTTTGCATTGCATTTTGTTGTTGTTGCCCATCAAAATAGTGCCATACTGTAATCGTTGTCTTTCCTGCCGGATCAGCTTTAGTTTGAGTTGTGCCCCCACCACTGCTTCCACATCCAATAAATATAGTCGCCGACATTGCAATAGCTGTCAAACAAGCCAGTAACTTTTTAGTTTTTTTCATATTATTTACCTCCTAAATTCTTATGAATAATAACGTTTTCTATAACTTAATATTACATCTTCTAAATTACTTCTAATATTCTATTATCATGAAAAAAGTGTAAAATCATGATATTAATTTTACACTTTGTATTTAAGCCTATAAAATAACAAATATTCGAACTTATTATCGCTTATCATTTCTTAATAAAATTTCATATATTCCTTTGGGGACATTCCTGTTGATTCTTTAAAAACTTTGCAAAAGTACTTTGAATCACTATAGCCGACCTTCTCTGCAATTTCATAAATTTTTAGTTTATTACTTCCTAATAATTCCTTTGCTTTATGAATTCTAAATTCTTTTAAGTAATCTGAAAAACTTTTTCCAAGTTCCTTTGTAAATAACCTACTTAAATATTCTGGAGTTATGTTCATTACACTTGCTATTTCCTCAAGAGAAATTTTATCACTATAATACTCTTTTATATAATTTATAGCTTTTCTTACAATCAATGAATTTACTTTAGTCTCATCATCATTTCTTTTGGACATCTTACGAATTATATAATTTAGCCGCTCTTTTAACTCATCAAATGTAAAACTATTCTTAATCGAATCTAAAACGCCTTCATTATTAAACTCAGTATAAAGATTACTATTACAGCTTTTAGCCACAGTTAAAATCGAAAAAATATACCTGCTGCTAACATAGATTATCTCGCATGGGTCGTAGATGTTTTCTTTCAAATATGATATAAATTTTTCATTAATATCAGCCAACTTTTTCTGATCATTGTTTTTTATGGCTCTTAACACTTCATTTTCAAGCTCTCTTGGATAACTACAATGATTTATTTTTAATTTAGATATTAGTTCTTCATGGATCACTTCATTATTTCCAAATGAAATAGGCCATCTAGACAATCTTTGTAGCTTTTTAAATGAACTTTTAATTTCAGCTAGTTCGTTTAGATTAATAATACTAATAGTAGTACTTAGGAATCCATTCTGCCTAAGTGAAAATAATAGCTTATGCTTTAGCATTTTTATAAATTCCAAGTAAGCTGTTTTAGTAATTACTAAAATAGGCAAATAATCATACTCTTTTAAAATAGAGTAATAGAAATTTACGATATTGTAATTCTTCATAGCTTCATAAATCTCTTTTATTATAAGTTCAATTTTATCTTCGTATTTATCTCTAAGATGCAAATTAACAACATATATATTTTCATTTTGCTTTACTTTACTTTCAATTATTTTGTAAAAATGCTCTAAATTTTGTCCTTTATTTAGCAGTACTTGTCCCAATATTTCTTCCTTAAGTATACCTTCTTCTAAAAGTGCATCTTTTTCCTTACTTAAATTAAGCTTTTTTTCAATATCCTCCATGGTATTTTTTAAAGCAGTATAAGTTATAGGTTTCAATAAGTACTCTTTCACTCCAAGTTTTATTCCTTTTTGTGCATACTTAAAGTCTGAATATCCACTAAGTATAATAATATATGGATCTTGACCACAATCCTTAATTTTTTGGAGCATATCTAATCCATTTATTTTCGGCATTTCAATATCTGTAAAGATAAGATCTGGCTTATGCTCTTTAGCTAAAAGGAACCCTTGTTCTCCATCCGAGGCTTTTCCACAAACGATGTAATTTTCATTAATCTTTCCTAATAAGTTACCCAATCCTTCTCTTGCATTAATTTCATCTTCTACAATTAAAATTTTCATAAATATCCCCCTTAAAATATCAATGAAATAATCAAAGTTATTGTAGTTCCTTGCCCTTTAACACTTTCAATATTAAACTTAGCATCTTCACCATAATAAATCTTTATCCTGTCATATACATTTTTTATACCTATATTTTCATCTTCATCTTTTCCTGATTTTATATTATTAATTATCTCTTGAAGCTTTCTATCTTCAATACCCAATCCATTATCTTTTACTATGATTTTTACATAGTTATTTTTAAATATATTTATACTAACTTTTAATACTCTTTTACTATCATATCCTTTAAATCCATGGATAATTGAATTTTCAATTAAGGGCTGTAATATTAACTTATGAATTCTAGCCCCTAAGACATTTTCATCTACATCTAAATCCAATACGAAGCTATTATTAAATCTAAGCTGCTGCAAATATACATATTTCTTCAACCATTCAACTTCATCATAAATAGTCACTTCCTTATTAATATCACCTATGCTATATCTTAGTATTTGAGCAAAGTTTCCAATAGTATCACTCACTTCATAATTTTCATTTTTAATCGCCATCCAGTTTATGCAATCTAAAGTATTATACAAAAAGTGAGGATTAATTTGAGCAACAATTGCCTTTATCTCAGCTTCTCTTCTTTTATTTGATAATTCAACAATAAAATCACTTTGATCTTTTATATCCCTTATCAATATATTTATTGTAGACAACATTTCATTAAATTCGTCTCCTATAAATGACATTTCATCTTCTGTGCTTAGCTTTATTTTTACATTGAAATTTCCTTTCTTAGCTTCCTTCATTCCACTGACAATGATTTTAACTGACTCATACAATTTATTTGAGAATATTATAATAACTAATGTTAAGATTATAAGTATCAATCCTAAAAATACGAAAGTTAAATTTCTTAATAACTTAACTTCATAAAATAAATTATCTTTATCAACAACATTAATTACTTTCCAGCCAACACTATCTATGGGAATACTGCTAACAGATATATTTCTGTTCTTAAAGCTCGGCATTGAATATATTAATTGATTCAGTGTTTCCATATTATCCGTATCATTAATCTCACTGCTAGAATAATCTTTTACATATGTTCCAATAAACTTCTTATCTTGAAATGATATAACTCTCCCATCATTATCAACTATTACAGAACACATATTAAGCTTGTCTTCCTCGAAATCCTCCTTATCCATCTGAACATTGCAAACATCAAATAGAATTTGTTCATCAAAACTCATAATAATTATGCCAATTTCATTTTTAGTTCTGATATCTCTAACTTTTAGTCCTATGTGAAACATATACTCAGATTTTCCATGAATAAAGCTATTACAAGTTGTAGGTAATATTACGGGAGTATTACTATTTAAGATTTCAGAATAAATGTTACTTTTATCAGAATTGCTGTATTCTTCCCATATTCTATTATTAATCCCTTGATTACCTTTATCATAATACACATTTCTTCCATTGTTTCCAACAAAGGTTATAGCCCTAATTTGATTTCTTGAATAAGAATAAGATCCAAATGCATCTCTGATTTTATTGATAGAAGCTGCCTTTTCAAACTCATTTCCGTCGTTAAACATTTTCTCTAATTCCAAACAATCATTATCTGCTGCAATCCTATATAAAATATCCTTATAATAATTCATATCAGTTTCTATGTTAGTTTTTATGTAAAATAAATTTCTATCCGTAAGATTTGTAATCTTCTTTTCCAGGTAATGTTGTGACAGCTTATATAAAAACACTTGACTAAAAACCATTGGTATAATTGAAATAATTATAAATATGCTTAACAATTTTGCTTTTATACTATAACGTTTCCAATTCAAAAAATATCTAATTGTATTCGTACTATTGTTAAAAAATTTCATTATTTATAATTTCACCACTCTTTAAACACATGAAAATAAATAACAAGTCCAAAGTTGATGTGAATGTTTTCCGTCAGGCGAGGCGACCAATCACCCTCATAGCAGGCCTATTAGAGCAATTTGGCGATAATCAGTGAACCAAAAATAAGAATCGAAATCTTATATTTTCACACAGTGCAATCTATGATTTTGCGTGAATTCGCCTACTCAGCAAGCGAATGCGAGTCGAGCTTCCTCTGATAGAAAATAGGCTGCAAATGAGCTTTTTATTTATTTGATTGCGCCTTATTATTTTAACTTAATACATACATTATATTCCATTATTTTACTATCAAGCAACCGTACAACTTAAAATTCTCTCACAAAAAGTTAAGAATATAAAAAGGTAACAATGTAACTTTTTATATTCTTAACTTTTTTCATTTCTTACTTTTTTTCTTTTTTAATTGTGAAAAATATTTATTGAAATCAGTTTAACTTTCTTACTTCTTTCAAATTTATATTTTTTTAGCTATATAAGGTATGGAAAGCTCAATTCATCAAGGCTTATCGTAATTTATCAGATGCAAATACGTCAGTAGAAAAGGTGGTATTAAAAAAAGGACTAAAAGCAAAACTGCTAGTTACTTAACATAAATTTCGTAACTAGCATTCTTATTTAGCTTATTAATTATACTCATTTAACTCTTGGTAGGTTTACATCATCAAAACTTCCAATAACAAAATATGAAGCCTGAGATTGCACAAGGAGCTTCTCATGCTCATCAAATATTTTGCATGCACACCTCACTATATTTTCACCATCACTTACAACCTCACCCACTGCTGTAATTGTGTTTCCTGCATTTACGTTTTTTATATAGCTAATACTTAAATCTGTAGTTACTATACGTTTCCCTAGAGTTGTGCAAGAAACTCCCATTACAACATCTGCAATTGAAGCCAAAGTCCCTCCGTGTATGTATCCATATATATTACAATGCCTATCTATAATTTTCATTTCGTATATAACTTTTCCCTCTATGACTTCAACAATTTGAGGATCAAGAAAATTTTCAAGTATAGATTTATTATAATTTTCCTCCAAATAACTTTTTAACCAAACAAGATGTTCTTTTGACATAATAACTCCTCCTTCACTTTCACGCATTGCTTAAAATATCTTTCTTAATAACCTGTAAAGCAATTACTAGTTTTACCTTTGTTTTACGCAAATATATATTATTTTAACTCAATCTTTTATTACGTATATGAATATTAATATCCTACTAAGACCTTAACTTATGCATATAGTTCGCCGAGATACGGATTATGATTTCGTTCCAGTTTCTAAGGAAATTATGATGGATGATTCTAAGATCACAATTTGCTAATACTTTAAGTTCGTATCTTCACTAGAAATCATAAATATATTTGTGGAGAAAACATTTGAAAATGAGCTGTTAAAGGTTCTTAGCTGTAGGTTGTTCCATTTTAGCTTGTTACACTGAAGTGGGAGCATGCTAAAGTTGATACAACCTGCTACTTAGAACCTTCAGCGATATTTTCATAGCTTTTAGGAACAATATATTTATGATTTCGGTAAGTTACCAAATAAATTTAGTTTTAGAGTTGGATATCTATATTATAGCAAACAAATTAAATATATCCTAACTTAGAACCAATCCCTAGAATTGAAATACAATGTTCTTCATATTATTTAGCTTACACAAAAATCCAAGTTGAATATAATTTGGATTCTTATTGATTTTTATAGAAATATTATATAAAATGAATTAGTAGAGTAATTGATAACAATATTCAATTAATAATCAAGAGGTGAATGATTTGAATATAAGAAGAAACAAGCTACTTTTTATATATAGTTTAATAACATTAATTAATTATACTTTCAATACTAAGGCTTTTGCTGCAGTAAAAAACAGTATAAGTGAAGACGCTCCTTTATACACTTTCATAAATTTTGCTAGTTATATTTATAATAATTACAAAACTTTCATATTCATTATTTTAGGTATTATTTGTATATCATTATTAGATGCCTTTTACTGTCTTGTTGTTAAAGCAAGAGAACAGTCAAAATATCTAAAAGACTTAGATTTAGAACGCGAAAGATATTTTATAGTTGTTGAACAATTAAATGATATTATCTTTGATTTTGATATAACTGAGAAAAAAATCTTAAGTTCATCTAAATTTGAAGAAACTTTTGGATGGACATTAAATATTCAAGATTATAATAAAAGTTTTTTAAATGAATTGAAAATACATCCTGATGATAAGATATTAATTAATAAAATCACCGATGACATGAAAGCTTTAAACAAACAGTCCATTATAAAACAAATACGACTAATGAAGAGCAATGGGGACTATCTTTGGTGTGAGCTAAAACTAAACTATATACAAAGAGATAATAAGATTGTCAGAGTAATAGGTAAAATTACTGATATAGATCATATTGTAAAAGAACATTCTATACTAAAGCTAAGATCTGAATATGACCAGCTAACACAGGTATATAATAAATCTACATTCTATGAAAAAGTTAAAAATTATATTATAGATAATAAAAATGATAACTGTATGCTTATTTTTATAGATTTAGATAATTTTAAAGCTATAAATGATAATTTAGGACATATGGTTGGTGATGAAGTTCTAAAGGATACCGCAAATAAGATTTCTGACGTCTTTAACGGTACAGACGTTATTATTTCCCGATTTGGCGGAGATGAATTTTGTGTATTTAAACCAAGTCACTCTATTTCATTTATAAAAGATAAAATTAACATTTTATGCAATAACCTCAATGCTACATATATTGGCAACAACACTGAAATAACTGTATCTGCAAGTATCGGTGTTTCCTTTTACCCTAAACATGGAGATACTTTGGAATCCTTAATTCATAAATCAGATATAGCATTATACAGTTCTAAAGAAAATGGAAAAAATCAATTTACCATATACAACAAAAAGCTTGAAATTGAATGTTAAGTTAAAACAAAATTAAGAAATCATCGAAATTATTATCGAGGATTTCTTAATTTTTAGTTTGAAATATCGAATAAATATATATTAATTAGTTGATGAAGATCCAAATATAATAAATGTATTATATTTCAAATCATATATTGACTAATAGTGTGCCCCCATCATTCCAATCGGGCATCAAAATAGTTTGACCATTCAGTATTCCATCCAACTAATAGCCGCTTTTTTATGTTGCTCCAAAGTGCTTTCTGCGCTATCATTCTGCATTATAATATAATTAATTACAATACCATTCTTAATAAATTTCTAGAAAACAAAAAATAAGCTCTAGATAAACTAGAACTTATTTTTCAACTTGGTGACTCCTAGGGGAATCGAACCCCTGTTACCACCGTGAAAGGGTGGTGTCTTAACCGCTTGACCAAGGAG
>NZ_JAKJJX010000072.1:0-1012 GCF_022320765.1 Clostridium sp. YIM B02569
GCTAATTGTTCTATTGGTTCATGAGTTGGCCCGTCTTCCCCTACTCCAATACTATCATGTGTTAATACATAAGCTACTGGAAGATTCATAAGAGCTGATAATCTCATAGCACCCTTCATGTAATCACTGAATACAAAGAAAGTAGCACAGAATACTTTAAGTCCTCCATGAGCATACATTCCGTTAGCGATAGCTGCCATAGCATGTTCTCTAACTCCAAAGTGAAGGTTTGATCCACTTCTATCTTCTGCTGAGAAATCTCCTCTATCGTTCATATGAGTTTTGTTAGATGGAGCTAAATCTGCTGATCCTCCAATGAAGTTTGGAATTAGTTTAGCTAATCTATTTATCATTATTCCTGAAGATTCTCTTGTAGCCATTTCTTTATCAAAGCTCCAAAGTTCTTCGTTGTTTAATAAAGCTTCTTTATCAAGTTCTCCACTCATCCATTTAGTATATTCTGCTGCAAGTTCTGGATAAGCTTTTGCATATGCTTTGAATAACTCATTCCAAGCTTCTTCAGTCTTTTCACCTTTTGCTATGTGTTCATTCATATTTGTGTACACTTCGTCTGGTACGTAGAATGCAGGCTCTGTCTTCCATCCTAAGTTTTCCTTCATAGCAATTACATTTTCAGCGCCTAAAGGTTCACCATGTGCTGAAGCTTTTCCTTGTTTTGCTGGACATCCAAAACCAATTTGATTTTTAACTATTATAATAGATGGTTTTGTTGTTTCTGCTTTAGCTGCTTCTATTGCTTTTTCTATAGTATCTATATCATTTCCATCTGCTACATTTAGTACTTGCCATCCATAAGCTTCGTATCTCTTAGCTACATCTTCTCTAAATGCTATGTCTGTATTTCCTTCAATTGAAATATTATTTGAATCATATAATACAACTAATTTTCCAAGACCTAAAGTTCCAGCAAGAGATGACGCTTCTCCTGAGATACCTTCCATAAGGCATCCGTCTCCAACTATAGCATATGTATAGTGATCAACTACGCTAT